>NZ_JBDSNT010000004.1:0-146325 GCF_039915195.1 Gaiella sp. | reverse complement strand
GACGGGCTGTATTCGCTCACGAGATCGGAGAAGGTGCGTTCGTCACCGCGCTTCAGCGCCTCGACGATCGCGGCCTGACCCGGTGGTGGTGCATAGCTCATCTCTCGTGCATCCATCGACGCAGACGCTACGTCTCCGCCGCCTCGACGTCCAGTAAGAGGCGTTACGCGAGCGGCTCCCAGACGACCTCGGATACCTCGAGCGCGACATCAAAGCCCTCGCCGCCGGCACGCGATCGCACTTCGCCGACGAGTGCGCAGTACGCGGCATTGAGCCAGGCGTAGCGAGGATCGTCCGTGACGTGGGTGATGCCACCGACGAGCTCTCGCGTTCCGTCGCCGTTCGCCCGCGCGTACCCCGACCAGCTGTAGAGGATCGTGGCACCGTCGTCGGTCTCCAACGCGCCCCGGAAGTCCGGAAGCAAGGTACCGTCCACCCGCTTGCGCGGGAAGTTCGCACCCCGCAGACGCGCCGAGAGGCGCCCTTGCGAGCGCCCCTCGGCAATGAGAAAGCTCTGCTCCTCCGACCCGAACGGGCCGTCGAGCCCGACGCGCCAACTCTCCGGCGTCGCGAACGTCGCGGTGTACAGCGGCTCGAGTCGCATCGCCCGACCTCAGCTCGCCGCGAGGCCAGCGACCGTTACCGGCAGCCCGTTCCACGAGCCGATCGACGTGAGCGAACCACCCGACCCGACCTCCCAGCCGAAGATGCTCCTCGAGTCGGCATCGATCGCGTAGAGGAACCGGCCGTCGCTGCTGATGTCCTCGTCCCGGAGACCCGTTTCGCCGTCGATCGCGATCCCGGCCGTCGCATCCTCGAGCGCGAGAGCACCACCAGCACCGATGGCGTAGCGCGACACCGCACCGTCGGCAAAGTTCGTCGTGAACGCAAAACGGGCGTCCTTCGAGACGACCGCCCAGCAGATCTCACTGCGGCCGTTCCCGACCGAGGCGGAGACGGGAGCCACGGTGCCATTCTGCAGCGCGTAGGACGAGGCGGCGGCTTTCCCCTTCATGGCGCCGAACGCCTCGGTGACGACGAGGGTATCGGCCCCGGCGAAGGCGAATCCGTACGGGGTCGGGCCAACAGAGGGACGAGCGGTCGGCTCGCCGAGCAGCCCATCCGCCGCCACGGACCGCGTGACGATCGCATCCGTACCGCGCTCGGTGACGACGAGCGTCGACCCATCGGGCGAAAAGCCCACCTGTGCTGGATCGGCATCCGTCGCGAGCACCCGAGTAGAGCCCTCGATGGGATCGAGGCGTCCGGCGACGAGCCTGAAGCCAGCGAGCGACGGCGTTCCGGTGTTGAGCACATAGACCAGTCCCTCGTGCTCCGCGATGCTCCGTGGAGTCTCGCCACCCGAGCCGACCACCTGGAGGAGCACGACCGCGTCCTTCGCCACGGCGAGCAGGCTCACATCGTTGCTCGCCGCGTTCGTGACGAGCAGATGCGCGCCGTCGCTCGTCAGGACGACCGACCCCTGTGAGGGCAGGTGTGGCGTCGCGCTGCCTGCACCGCCAGTGTCTGTGCCACCTATGTCTTCCAGCGATCCGTCGATGCTGCGCCGGAACGTGATCACCTTGTTCTCGGACTCGTTGGTCTGCACGTACACGGCAGCGGCCGCACTCGTCTTCTCTGTCATGTTGCTCGACACGGCGTTCCTCCGATTCTCGTTTCCATTGACAGCGCTTCAGTGGCAGGTCGACCGGATCCGTTACGCCGTTGTGCGCGCTCGCCCGACACTCCGCCTCCGCCGTAATGTTCTCGGCGCTGTCGCTGACTGGAATGCTGGAGCGGATCGAGAGGAGCGAGTCGTAGTGGCACGCATTGCTCAGACCCGAGCAGTCCGAGGTTCTGCGCGAGGGCGCGGCCGAGGCGCCATTGCGGCGGATCTGAACGATGTCGCGCAGATTGGAACGTACGTCTGCGCGGGGTGCGCTAGTGCATCAACACCGTCGCACTCGAGCTCGAGGAGCGGTGAGGCTGGCATGAAGAGTCTCTTAAACCCCATCCGGATTCACGCGGCACCGCGACCCGGTCAGCCATTGTGATGTGAGTCATTGCCCCGAAGTCAGTCAGTGCCCCGAAGAAGGAGAAGCACGCCATGAAGAAAGTTGCATTCCTGTTCGCACTTGCAGCCGTCGCCCTCGTGCCGACGATCGCAGCAGCTGCGTCCTCGACCGGACCCCAGACGGTCACGGGAGCAAAACCTGCGATCGAGATGAGGACACGCAACCTCGGCAAGGTGCTCGCGACCCCAGGCAGGTACGGCATCTACTACTGGAATGTCGAGAAGAAGGCCGGCGGCAAGATCAAGTGCACCGGCCCGTGCGCCGTCGCCTGGCCCCCGGTCTATGTCAAGGGCACCGTGCAGAAGCACATCAATGGTGTGATGGCGACCTTCGGAACGATCAAGCGAGGCTCGAAGCGCCAGCTCACAGTGAACGGGCTGCCCGCCTATACGTACTACAACGATCCCAAGGGCGTCGTTCTCTGTGACAACGTCGACGGCTGGTTTGCCGTCCGACCGAAGTAGCGCCGTTCATTCGACGGTGTCGCAACGGTAAGCCTCGGCTCGCCGGCGTGGCGCCTCCGCTCTACGCTTGCGTGATGGAGGCACAACTTCTCGCCTGGTACGCCGGCGCCGGGCGCGACCTTCCCTGGCGTCACACAAGAGATCCGTACGCCATCCTCGTCAGCGAGATCATGCTGCAGCAGACCCAGGTCGATCGCGTAGTGCCGCGCTATCTCGCCTGGCTCGAGCGCTGGCCGACGGTCGACGCGCTCGCAGCCGCCCCCGCCGCTGAAGTGATTCGCGCCTGGCAAGGACTCGGCTACAACCGACGTGCGCTGGCCCTTCATCGAGCTGCGGCGCTGATCGCTAGGGATGGCTGGCCAGATGATCTGACAGTCCTTCCTGGAGTCGGGCCCTATACCGCGGCCGCGATCGGCAACTTCGCGCTCGCGAAGAATGTGCTTCCACACGACGTCAATGTCGACCGCGTCGAGCGCCGCACCGGTCACGGCTTCACGGGGGCCGCCGCGCAGGCGCTCATGGACCTCGGAGCAACCGTCTGCCTCGCCAGGATTCCCCGCTGCGACGCCTGTCCTCTGGAGGCCCTGTGCCCGTCGCGGGGAACGCGCGACGAGGCAGCCCGCAAGCAGAGCCGTTTCGAGGGGTCGTTCCGGCAGCGACGAGCCTCAACCCTCCGGCTTGTCGCGGCGTCCGCGACGCCCGGTGACGTGCTCGATCGCGAGGCTGTAGAGGCTCTCGCGAGAGACGGCCTCGTCGTCGTTCACGGGGACGGAACGGTCGAGCTGCCCTCTTAGTAACACGGAATTCATGTTCCTGTAAGGCGGTGTCGCCACAATGCGAAACGTGGCCACCGTTCTTGTCGTCGATGACGAACCGATCGTGCGTGAAGTCGTCGTGCGCTACCTCCAGCGGGAGGGGCATACGACGCTCGAGGCAGATCACGGCGATCGCGCGCGCGAATTGCTCGAGCGAGAAACTCCCGACATCGTCGTTCTCGACGTCATGCTGCCCGGCACCGACGGCCTCGAGCTGTGCCGCTGGATCCGGGCGCGTTCCGAGCTGCCCGTGATCCTCCTCACTGCGCGCGGCGAGGAGGCCGACCGGATCGTCGGGCTCGAGCTCGGTGCCGACGATTACGTCACGAAGCCGTTTTCGCCGCGCGAGCTTGCCGTGCGCGTGAGAACGGTTCTCCGCCGCTCGGCTCCGGCCCAGGATGTCGAAACGCGACTCTCCTTTGGCGAGGTCGAGATCGATACGCGCACGCGTGACGTGTACAAGGGGGGAATCGGCGTACGTCTCACCGCGAAGGAGTTCGATCTCCTCGCGTTCCTCGCCCGCAACCCCCGTCGCGTCTTCGGGCGCGATCAGCTGATGAGCAGGGTCTGGGGGTACGAGGCGGCACTCGATACCGGAACAGTCACCGTTCACGTCCGACGGCTGCGCGAGAAGATCGAGACGAATCCTTCCGAGCCGGAGCACCTCCAGACCGTGTGGGGCGTCGGCTACCGCTTGGTGCCGTGAGCTGATGATCTGGAACGCCGTTGTTGTTGCATTGATCACGCTCGGCGTCGGGCTCATCCTCTCCCTGGGGCTGAGAGCTCTCCCAACGGTGCGCTTGCAGCTGATGGGACTCGCCGCCCTCGCCGTCTGCCTCCCGCTCACAGTTGTGCTCCTGTCCGGATGGGTCATGTTCCACATGGGTGACGACGTGAAGATCCTCGCCATGCTTGCGGCGTCGGCGACGGCTGCGATGATCGGCGGGCTCGTCCTCGCCCGTTCAATTGCGAGTTCGATCGACAGCGTTCGCAACGCTGCGGTTGCCCTGTCGCACGGGGATCTGACGGTCAGGGCGCCCGAAACGGGGCCGAACGAGGTTGCCGATATGGCCGAGTCGTTCAACGAGATGGCGGCGAACATCGAGGAGCTCTTCGATGTCCGGCGCGAGCTCGTCGCGTGGGCGAGCCACGATCTTCGCACGCCGCTTGCGAACATGCAGGCGATGCTGGAGGCACTCGAGGACGGCCTCGCCGAGCCGGCCGACTACCTTCCCGCCCTCGGTGACCAGGTACGCGGGTTGACGGTTCTCGTCGACGACCTATTCGAGCTGGCGCGTATCGATGCCGGCGCGTTGACGCTCGAGCTCGATGCCTCCCCGCTCGTGGATGTCGTCTCGGCCTGCATCAGGGGTGTCTCGGCCGAGGCCCTCCAGCGGCGCGTTTCGCTCGCCTCCGACGTCGACTCGGAGGCGGTCGCGCGATTTGCTCCGGAGAAGTTGGAGCGCGTGCTTCTGAACCTGCTCACGAATGCCCTCAGACACACTCCGTCAGACGGAACGGTCGCCGTGCGTGTCGAGCCCGATCACGAAACCGTCCGCGTGACCGTCGAGGACACGGGCGAGGGACTCGACGACGAGGCGGAACGACGGATGTTCGATCGCTTCTGGCGAAGCGACCCTGCCCGATCGCAACGCGGCGCGGGCCTCGGCCTCGCGATCGCCCGCGGCCTCGTCGAAGCCCAGGGCGGCCGGATCTGGGCGGAGAATCGGCCCGACGGCGGTGCCCGGGTGAGCTTCACGTTGCCTGCAGCCTGATCGGAACGATGCCACGGCGACGCGAGTCGATGGCGGCGGGAGGCTGCGTGGGGCCACAAGGGCACCCGAGCCGAGCATCTGTACGCGAGCCGAGCATCTGTACGCGAGCCGAGCATCTGTACGCGAGCCGCGGCGTTGGAGCCTGACATCGCGCGTCAGCGTCGCAAGCCCGGTCTCCACACGTCTCCCCACGGCTCCCCCAGGCTCCTGAGGCTCACACGGGCTCCAACCTCCCCCAGGGGGGCGTGGTGGCCCCCTGGGGGAACGTTAGCCACCAACGGGTCACGCCTCAGTGCCAACTCAGTGCCAACTCAGTGCCAGTTCCGCCGAGACAGCCATGGCCCGCCCGAGAAGTACTCTATGAAGTGTGCTGGAGCGGCGGCCGATCGAGTCGTCGCCCGCGTCAGGCAGTGCGCTCGAGCAGTGCGACCGCCTGGGCAGCGAGCCCTTCTCCGCGTCCCGCGAAACCGAGGAAGTCGGTCGTCGTCGCCCGTACGCTGACCCGCTCCACGTCGACGCCGAGCGCACCTGCGAGCCGGCTCGCCATCTCCCTTCGGTACGGCGCGATCTTTGGCTCCTGGCCGATCAGGACGCAGTCCGCGTTGACGAGGCCAAAGCCTCCCTTGCGCACGTGGACGTACGCCTCCGCGAGGAGCATGAGGGAATCCGCTCCGCGGTATCGCTCGTCATCTGACGGAAAGAGCGTCCCGATGTCGGCGAGACCTGCGGCTCCGAGGAGTGCGTCGGTGAGCGCATGAGCGATCACATCGCCATCGGAATGACCTCTGAGCCCGTGAGAGTGCTCGATCGTGACGCCACCGAGCACGAGCGGGATACCTGCTGCGAGCGCGTGCGCATCGACGCCCAGGCCGACTCTGAGATCGCTCATAGCAGCGAGGCTAGCGCGTCTGCCAGTGACGCGAGGTCGTCGAGACCGAACGTGGCTTCTGGAGGCGTGGGCTGGAGATGCCCCCATGGCCCACGACGGACGTGCACCGCCACGAGGCCCGCTGCAGCAGCCGGCAGCACGTCGTTATCGACCCGGTCACCGACATACGCTATCTCGGCGGGGGCACACCCGGCGAGCTCGACGACGCGGCTGAAGAACGCTGGATCCGGCTTCCGGACGCCGAGGCTCGCGGACGATGAGATCACGTCCGCAGGAAGGTGCGCGTCACGGGCCCACTGCTCGAGTGCTGCACTCTGGTTTCCGACGATGCCGACGCGGAGGCCGAGTCTGCGGACGGCCTCGAGGCACGAGATCGCATCGGGGTAGAGGTCACCGAGCTCGTACTCGAGTGTGGTCCACCCCGTCGAGGGCGCTTCTATCCCGAGGTGGCCCCAGAGCGCCGTGTGCTCCTCGCCGCGCTCAATCGTGACGCCGAGAGCCGCCCACACGACGTGCGGCCGCAGGCCCTCGCGCTCGGAAAGCACGCGCCACCATCGCTCCTCGTCGATGAGCGTCTCACCAACGTCGAAGAAGACCGCTCTCAGAGCCAAGAGGTGACGAGCGCGAGATCCGCCCTGGTCGTGATCTTGAGGAGCCTCACATGGCCCTCGACGACGCGAACCCGGCCCCCGCGCGCCTCGACGAGCGATGCACAGTCCGTCGCGACCACCGGCTCGTCGCCGGCATAGGCTGCGCGGAGCGCGCTCGCCGTAAACGCCTGCGGCGTCTGAACGGTGACCAGATCAGCACGGTCGACGGTCTCGACAACGAGACCACCCTCGACCCGTTTCACGGTGTCTGCGAGCGGGAGCGCTGGCACGACGCCGTCGTACCCCTCTCCGAGCGGCAGAACGACACGCTCGATCACTGCGTCGTCGACGAGCGGGCGGGCCGCGTCGTGGACGATCACGACAAGTGCCTCGTCCGGAACCTGTTCGAGAGCTGAACGCACGGACTTTGCTCTCGTTTCGCCCCCTGTGACGACGGCTGCAACCTTCGAAGCAACGATCTCCTCGGCCAGAGCAATAGCCGCGTCCTCCCACCCGGCCGGCACGGCGACGACGACGGCGTCGATCCACTCACTCGAGTCGAGCCGCTCGAGGCTCTCGGCCAGGAGCACACGATCGCCCAGAGCGACGAACGCCTTTGGACGCTCCGCGCCCAGGCGCGCGCCCGAGCCAGCGGCCACGAGAATGGCCCACGTCGTGCTGTCGTTTCCCTCACTCACAGCGGCGGCGAGCCCCTGTCATGCCCCGCCAGCGAACCTGCCTCACGCGCTTGCGGCAGCGACCTTGGCCTTGGGCTTGACCTTCTTCTTCCCGCCGGCGGGATTGGCAAGCACCTCGTCGAGCCACTCGGCAGCCTCATCCTCCGTCATGTTCTTTGCGTACATGAACTCGGAGGCAAGGATCTTCTTGGCCTTGACGTACATCTGCTTCTCTCCGGTCGAGAGGCCTTTCTCGTGATCGCGGAGCGCGAGGTTTCGTACGACTTCCGAGAGCTCCAGGATGTCACCGGTCTTCATCTTGTCCCGGTTGTGCTTGAAACGCCGGTTCCAGTTCTTCGGCATCTCCGTCGACTCGCCGGAGAGCGCCTTCACGACGACCTCCACCGCGTCGAGACCAATGACCCAGCGAAGGCCGACCTTCTCGGCGTTCTCCGTGGGCACGTTGACGGTCATGTCGTTGTGCAGGATCTTGATTGTGAGGTATTCGCGCTCCTGCCCGAGGACAATGCGCGTGTCCTTGCTCACGACCGTCCCTGCCCCGTGGTGTGGATACACCACATTGTCGCCGACGTCGAACAAGCTAACCCTCCCGTTATCCGCCCATTTCACGAAAACCGCCGGCGCTGAGAGGCTGCCGGCGAGGGAACATCATTCTAGCTGAGAATTGCGCGACGCTCCCCCCGAATTTCGACGTGTCCCCGGGAGGCGAGACCACGGCGAGATCGCCCGCCGGCAGCTGCTCGTGCCGGAGACTCAGCCGGGATCGGGCGTGGCCGCACCGTCGAGTCCAGCGGCGACGGCCTGTCTCAGCGTCTCGGCACGCGTGATCCGCGGCCCTCCGCGGCTTGTCGTTCCGTCGGGCGCGATCACCGTTGCGATGCCGAGTTTCGCACACTCCTCGAGCCGTCGTTCGGCCTGCGCAGCCGGCCGAAGCCGCCCGGTGAGGCCGATCTCACCGAACACGGCGATGCTGTCCCGGACAGGGACGCCACGGGCCGCCGACGCGATCGCGAGAGCCACCGCAAGGTCGGCACCGGGCTCGTCGATGCGCACACCGCCGGCCACGTTGACGAAGACGTCGGCTGAGCCGAGCGCGATTCCCGCATGACGTGAGAGGACAGCCACGATCATTGCGAGGCGCTTCGGGTCGACACCCGTCCCGACCCGACGGGGCATCGCGAGGTCACTGCGCGAGACGAGGGACTGGATCTCGAGCAGAATCGGGCGCGTTCCCTCGAGGGCGCAGACGACGGCAGCGCCAACCTCGCCCGAATGGCTCCGCCCGAACAGCTCGGACGGGTTGGGCACCCCCACGAGGCCCTCGCTCGTCATCTCGAACACGCCGAGCTCGTTCGTCGAGCCGAAGCGGTTCTTCACGGCACGCAGAATCCGGTGCGCGTGGTAGCGGTCACCTTCGAATTGGAGAACGCAATCGACGAGGTGCTCGAGCACGCGTGGGCCTGCGACCGAGCCATCTTTCGTGACGTGGCCGACGAGGATCGTTGCGACACCGTGCTCCTTGGCGACGCGCAACAGCCTTCCGGCCGCCTCCCGTACCTGTCCGACCGAACCAGGTGCCGATCCGAGATCGGCGGAGTACAGCGTCTGAATGGAGTCGATCACGCAGACATCCGGTCGCTCGCGCTCGAGCGTCGCGCAGACCGACTCGAGCTCGGTCTCGGCAAGGATCTCAACGGACTCCGCTCCACCGAGCCGATCGGCGCGGAGCTTTACCTGGGCGACCGACTCTTCTCCCGTGACGAGCAGCGAGCGTCGGCCCGCCGCTGCGACGTTGCCGAGCGCGGCGAGCAGCAACGTCGACTTACCGACTCCCGGCTCGCCTCCCACGAGCACGAGCGAAGCGGGAACGAGGCCGCCGCCGAGCACCCGATCGAGCTCCGGAACGCCCGTGCCGATCCTGGCGGCTTCCTCGGCCCGGACGTCGGCCAGACGCTCCGGCGTACGTGCGACCCCTCCGCTGCCCTTTGCCGGGGTCGCCTGACCCGTCATCTCCTCGACGAGCGACCCAAACGCGCCGCAACCGGGGCACTTGCCGAGCCAGCGCCCGGTCGCCGTGCCACATTCGGTGCAGACGTGCTGAACGATCACCTTTGCCATACCGCAATGCTACGCGAAGGCTCGGACGACATGTCGCCATATCAGGCAACTAACGCCAGGCTCTCGAAACCCGCTACCTCGGCCCCACCTCGACGATCTCGTTCTCTGCGTCGTACTTCTGCCGGTACAGCTCGTTGCGGATGAGCTTCCCGTCCCGGAAGACCTTCCGGGTGAAGTCGATCGTGAAGCCTCCGTCGCCCGCCTCCTGGACGACCTCTCGTTTCCCTTCCGGCAGGGCGGGGTTCGTCACGGTCACCGTCTCGGGCGTCGTCGGGAGATAGGGCTTCCCGGTGGTCGTCGTCACGCGCCGGCCGAGTTTTGTCGAGAAGAATCGCACGGTGATCCCCGAGTCCGTCGCCTCGAACGTCATGAGGATCGCCGCCGGCCAGTCGTTCTTGAAGATCAGCTCCGGCCCTCCCCAGGAGACCGTCGCCTCGCGCCCCATCGGGTAGCGCGAGATGTAGAACTGATGCGCTCGGTGCTCGACGAGCTTGATCCCGGAGAAGAAGGCCGCGTTGAACAGGGTCGTCGCGACCTGGCTGATGCCTCCTCCGACCGCATCCTCGAAGCGCCCATTGAAGATCTGCGGCGCGGAGACGAACCCCTTGTTCTCGGTCCGCTTGCCAAGCGCGCCGTTGAGCGAGAACTCCTTCCCGGGCAGAATGATCGTGCCATCGAGCAGTTCAGCGGCCCGCTTGATGTTCGTCACGCGTGGCGCGCAGCACGTGTAATACGTCGTGAACTCCGAGACGAGCTCCGTGATCCGGAGCTTCTCGGCCGCCTCGGTCGTAAACTCCGGCTCGGATACGGTGAATCGAGCGCGATGCGCCCGAGCGGCGACGTTCCCGACGAGTGATGCTCCGATCCGGTCGGCATCGAGCGCCTTGCCCGGAGACGCCGGAATCAGCCTGACCTTGGCGCCGTTGGTCACGAAACGCGCATCGACTGCCGGACGCTCGAACCGGCCCAGGCGAGGCAGGAGAGCCTGCCTGAGCGGCTCGGGGTCGAGCTCGACCAGCAGGCGTCCGCCAGCCGGCTTCGTCGTCACGAGCCCAGCCAGCGCCGCAACGGGCAAGACCGCCGTCGCGTCACGAAAGCGCACCTCCCGCGGGCCGTCGAGGAGGCGCGCAACCCTGGCGCGGGCTCCCTCTGCCTCGGCCACGCCGACCGACGGCGCGCGGGTGACCAGTGGGATCCCGAGCTCGGCGGGGAGGGATGCCAGACCTCGTCGGAGCGCAGCGCGATCCACAACCGTTCCTGGAGCGGGCGTCGTAACGGTCACCGAGCCCCCGTCCGGCGAGACCTCGAGATCGGCATGCTTGGGCTCCTCGCCGAAGAGATCGTCGAGCCGGTTTGCCAACTCGGCAGCGCGTACGGGGCCGAGCCGGTAGGTGAGCAAAATCGTGCGCTCGTCGCCGAAGCCGAGACGACGCAGGAGTCGCGTTCTCGCGCCTGGCGCTACCGCCTCGTCGAGTGCGGCGCCGAGGCGAGGCCGGGCGCCGAGCTCCGCGCCGGTCACGCTCGTCTCGCCGCGCGGCCCGATCAGGCGAATCGAGCGTGCGATCGTTCGACGCCCGGCGGGGATGATCGCAGCAGCCGCTTCCTCGCGGGACATCCCGCCGACGGAAACGCCACCGATCGTGGTACGCGCGGCGATCGTGCCGCTCTCCCGAAGGGCGATCGCGCCTGCGCCTGCTGCAAGGACAGCGGCGATCGCCCCGAGCGCGACGATGACGACCACGGAGCGGCGACGGCGACGGTGCGGCCTCCGCGCCGAAGAGACGAAGATGTCAGGCATACGGCTGACGGTAGCCGAGGTCTCGTAAGGATCCGTTGAGGAGCAGTCAGGCGAGCTGCTTGACGAACAGCACGCGATCCTGGCCTGGGCCGTCGTAGTCCTCGGCGACCCTCTCGGAGACGAACCCGAGCGACTCGTGGAATGCAACCGAGCCCTCGTTCACGGGCGATGTCACGCACCGGACGCGCGTCCGCCCTTCGTTCGCGACGACCTCGAAGAACCGACCGTAGAGCTCCCTCCCGATCCCA
This sequence comes from Gaiella sp., assembly GCF_039915195.1. Lineage (GTDB taxonomy): Bacteria > Actinomycetota > Thermoleophilia > Gaiellales > Gaiellaceae > Gaiella. Next base: position 134,855 of record NZ_JBDSNT010000004.1, on the reverse strand, counting down.
GAGCCGCGGTGCGAGGGAGCTACGCCGACGAAGTGGATGTACGCCTCCTCGGGGTCTGTCTGCGAGAGAAATCCGATCAGGAAGGCGACGAGCTTGCCCTCATCGTCCTCAGCGACAAAGCTCGTCCCCTCGAAGTGGAGGAAGAAGAGCTTCGGCAGCATCGGTGCCATGTCCCGCCCGCCCCACCACGCGTTGACGTGCTGGATCACGCGGCCGTAGTCGGATGGGTTCGCGTGGCGGATCTGCCCGGACATCACCGTGAGCCCCGGCAACCACGGCCCGCAACTCGACGACTTCGAGCCTGCCACGCATCCCCACAACGCATGCGCATGCGGTCAGTTCAGCTCGTTCTCCGCCGGCGCGTCGTCGTCTGCCCCGACCGGAGCGTCGGGCGGCACGGTCACCGGCTCGGGCTTGACCTGCCCTTCGATAATCGTGATCTCGACGAGCGACTCTCCCTCCAGGCCGGCGAGCTCCTTCTTGCGATCGACGAGGATCGTCGACCCCTCGATGAGCTCGCGCCCGAGCACGAAGTCGGCGAGCGGATCCTCGATCAGGCGCTGGATCGAGCGCCGCAGCGGACGCGCGCCCATCGCAGGATCGTAGCCCTGCTCGACGAGCAACTCCTTCGCATCCGCGGTGAGCTCGATGGCCGCGCCGTGGATCACCATCTGATCGCGCAATCGCTTCATCATCAGGTCGACGATCTGCAGGATCTCGCTCTTCTCGAGCTTGTGGAAGACGATGATCTCGTCGATCCGGTTGAGCAACTCGGGACGGAACACCTTCTTCAACTCACCCATGACGCGACCCTTCATGTCGTCGTAGGTCAGCCCCGTCTCATCGCCGAGCGTGAAGCCGAGCGACTGGTTCTTCGAGATCTGCGCTGCACCGATGTTCGACGTCATGATCACGATCGTGTTCCGGAAGTCGACCTTGCGCCCCTGAGCGTCGGTCAACTTCCCGTCCTCGAGAATCTGGAGGAGAATGTTGAAGACGTCCGGATGCGCCTTCTCGACCTCGTCGAGAAGCAGCACCGAATAGGGCTTGCGACGGACGGCCTCCGTGAGCTGGCCACCCTCGTCGTACCCGACGTAGCCGGGAGGCGAACCGACGAGCCGCGACACGGAGTGTTTCTCCATGTACTCGCTCATGTCGATCTGGATCATCGCCTCCTCGTCGCCGAAGAGGAACTCGGCGAGCGTGCGGGCGAGCTCCGTCTTGCCGACACCGGACGGGCCGAGGAAGATGAACGAGCCGGTCGGGCGCTTGGGATCCTTGATTCCGGCGCGCGCGCGACGGATCGCCTTGGAGACGGCGACGATCGCCGGCTCCTGGCCGATCACGCGCTTGTGCAGCTCCTCCTCCATGCGGATGAGCTTCTGCGACTCGGCCTCGGTGAGCTTGAAGACCGGGATCCCCGTCCACATCGAGACGATGTCGGCGATCTCGTCCTCACCCACCTCGGGCTGCTCCTCGTCGGCCTCGTTGCGCCAGCTCTCCTCGAGCTCCTTCTTCTTCTGCGTCAGCTTGCGCTCCTTGTCACGCAGCGCGGCGGCCTTCTCGAATTCCTGCGCCTCGATCGCGTTCTCCTTGTCGGCGCGCACCTTCTCGATCTCCTCCTCGAGCTCCCGGTAGCGCGGTGGCGCGGACATCGTACGGATGCGGAGCCGCGAGCCGGCCTCGTCGATGAGGTCGATCGCCTTGTCCGGCAGGTGCCGATCCTGGATGTAGCGATCGGCGAGCACAGCGGAGGCGCGCAGGGCCTCGTCGGAGATCTTGCAGCGGTGATGGGCCTCGTAGCGGTCGCGCAGTCCACGAAGGATCTGCACCGTGTCATCGATCGAAGGCTCCTCGACGCGTACCTGCTGGAAGCGCCTTTCGAGTGCCGCATCGCGCTCGAGGTACTTGCGGTACTCGTCGAGCGTCGTCGCGCCGATCGTCTGCATCTCGCCGCGCGCGAGCGCAGGCTTGAGGATCGAGGCCGCGTCGATCGCACCCTCGGCAGCACCCGCGCCGACGAGATTGTGAAGCTCGTCGATGAAGAGGATGATGTCGCCGCGCTGGGTGATCTCCTTCATTACCTTCTTCAGGCGCTCCTCGAACTCACCGCGGTACTTCGAACCCGCGACGAGAGCCGCAAGGTCGAGTGTGTAGATCTGCTTGTTCTTCAGGAGCTCGGGCACCTGGTTTGCCGCGATCCGCGACGCGAGGCCTTCGACGACGGCGGTCTTGCCGACACCGGGCTCGCCGATCAGGACGGGGTTGTTCTTCTGGCGGCGTGAGAGGATCTGCATCACGCGTTCGATCTCGGTCTGGCGCCCGACGACCGGGTCGAGCTTGCCCTCCGTCGCCATCTTCGTCAGGTTGCGGCCGAACTGATCGAGCAGCTTCGAATTCTTCGTCTTCTCGCTCCCGGCTGCCGCTCCCGTTCCCGCCTGGCGGCGGCCGGGGCCTGAAAGCATGCGAATGATCTCGTTGCGAATCTTCTCGGCGTCCGCATCGAAATCGAGCAGGATGCGGGCCGCGACACCCTCGTTCTCGCGCACGAGCCCGAGCAGGATGTGCTCCGTCCCGATGTAGTTGTGCCCGAGCGACAGGGCCTCGCGCAGCGCGAGCTCGAGGACCTTCTTGGCGCGTGGAGTGAACGGGATCTGGCCCGTCGTGACCTCGTCACCCTGGCCGACGATCCGGGCTACCTGCGCTCGCACCTCCTCGACCGTGATGTCGAGCGACTCGAGAACCCGTGCAGCGAGACCTTCCTCTTCGCGCAGCAGGCCGAGCAAGATGTGCTCCGTTCCGATGTAGTTGTGCTTCAAGGCCCGAGCCTCGTCCTGGGCAAGAACGACAACCTGACGGGCTCGTTCGGTAAATCGCTCGAACAACCGTCGACCCTCCTTTCTGCATTGACTCGAGGCCTACGATGCCCGCAGGCCTCGAAGTGAGGGTTCACTCATCCTACCGAACGCGTCCGTCGTCACCGGCCGGCTCGCCACAGCACGGACGACCGGGGGCGCCGCTACGCTCCCCCGACCATGGTGGACAGGGCTCTCAGCACAGACGGTGCCAGCTCGATCCGAGGCCTCCTCGACGAGGTGTCGCTCGACGACGAGCACGAAGGAGCAGGGCAGTGAGGGTCCTGATCACGGGGTCATCCGGGCAGATCGGCACGAACCTCGCGCTCAAGCTGATCGGTGAGGGGCACGATGTGTTCGGCGTCGACATCCGCGAGAACACCTGGACGGACGCGTTCCCGTACCTGATCCACGATCTCACCGAGCGGCAGACGGCCGCGAGCGGCCTTGCCACGCTCGGCCTCCCCGAAGCGGACGTCGTTGTCCACCTCGGAGCGCACGCGAAGGTCCACCAGCTCGTCCGCGAGCCCCAACGCGCGCTCGACAACGCCGTGATGACATTCAATGTCCTCGAGTTCGCACGGCAAGCGGGGCTCCCGATCGTCTTCTCGTCCAGCCGCGAGGTCTACGGAGATGTCCATCGCTTCGAGGAGTACCCGGAGCAGGCGGCCGATTTCGCCTTCACCGAGAGCACCTACTCGGCCTCGAAGATCGCCGGTGAAGCGTTCGTCTACTCCTATGCGCGCTGCTACGACGTTCCGTACCTCGTGTTCAGATTCTCGAACGTCTACGGCCGATTCGACAACGATCTGCAGCGGATGGTGCGCGTGATCCCTCTCTTCACCCACTCGATGCTCCGCGCCGAGTCGATCACGATCTACGGCGGCCGCGACAAGACCCTCGATTTCACGTACGTCGACGACTGCGTGGCCGGAATAGCGCTTGGGATCGAGGCGCTAGCCGCGCGCCGGGTCACCAATCAGACGATCAACCTCGCGTACGGTCAGGGCAACACCCTCGTCCGGTGCGCAGAGCTGATCGCCCGGGAGCTCGACGTCGATCCGCAGATGACGCTGGCTCCGTCGCTCCTCGGTGAGGTGACTCACTACGTCGCGGATCTGTCGAAGGCGCGCGAGTTGCTGGGGTACGAACCGACGGTGTCGCTCGATGACGGCATTGCGCGGTCCGTCGCCTGGTTCCGGGAGCATCGGGCGGCCCACCCAGAGGACGACGTGCCCGTGCGCGCCGATCACGAGGGAGCTCTCGGGTCTGGCCAGGCCTGGAAGACGGTCGCGCCGTAGCACGGCCGCGCGCGGGTCAGTCGCTCTCGTCGTTCTTCAGCGCAGCGCCGGGAAGAGCACGACGTCGCGAATCGTCTCGCGGCCACTCAGCAGCATCACGAGCCGGTCGATCCCGAGGCCGAGACCGCCGGTCGGTGGCATACCGTACGAGAGCGCCTCGACGTAGTCCGGATCCCCGGGCTCCCCTTCGAGCTGCCGCGCCTGCTGGTCGAAGCGCTCCTGTTGCGTCGCCGCGTCGTTGATCTCGGAGAAGGCGTTGCCGAGCTCCATGCCGCCGATGAAGAACTCGAACCGCTCGGTCAACGTGGGATCGTCGTCGGTGGCCCGCGCAAAGGGTGAGATCTCGATCGGGTAGTCGTGGACGATCGTCGGCTGGATCAACTCCGGCTCGACAAAATGGCTGAAGGCCTTGTCGATCAGCTGGGCCCAGTCGCGATCGGCCTCGGTGTCGATGCCCCTCTCGGTCAGCCAGGCACGAAGCTCGACCTCGTCGCGTGTCCACAGCTCCTTCGCCTCGAGTGCTTCGGTGAACGCGATCCGCTTCCACGGAGCCTTGAGCTCGAGATCGCTGCCGCGGAACTGCACCTCGGTCGTGCCGATCACCTGACGCGCGACCGTCTCGACGAGCGTCTCGATCCGCACCATCGTGTCCCGATAATCGGCATACGCCTCGTACCATTCGAGCATCGTGAACTCCGGGTTGTGCTTGAACGAGACGCCCTCGTTGCGGAAGTCCTTGCCGATCTCATAGACGCGCTCGAGCCCGCCCACGATGAGGCGCTTGAGATAGAGCTCCGTGGCGATCCGCAGATAGAGGTCGCGCCCCAGTTCGTTGTGGTGGGTCACGAACGGACGCGCCGAAGCCCCTCCGTAGAGAGGCTGGAGCACGGGCGTCTCGACCTCCAGAAAGCCGTCGCCGTCGAGGAATGCACGCACCGCCGCAACGACTCGCGAGCGGAGGATGAAGTCCGCCCGCGTCTCCTCGTTGACGAGAAGGTCGAGGTACCGCTTGCGATACCTCAGCTCGACATCGGTGAGTCCGTGGAACGTGTCGGGAAGCGACCGGGTGTTGCGCGAGAGGACCTCGAGGGAGCTCGCGAGCAACGACGGCTCTCCACGCCTCGCGCGCCCCGGGGTCCCGACGACGCCGACGACATCGCCGAGCAGAACGTCGATCTCGCCGGTTTTCGCGGTTTCGCAGATCACCTGGATGCGACCGGATCGATCGACGACGTCGAGGAAGACGAGCTTGCCCATGTCGCGGCGGGCCATCGCCCGGCCCGCTATCCGACGGGTCGTAGCTCCGGACTCACCTGCCTCGAGAGGCTCGCACTCGCCCCTGATCGCCGAGATCTCAGCCCGGTCGGGGAATCGCTTGGACGATGAGGGATCGGGGGTCAAGGGGCTCCTCGCGGCTTGTGCCAGGTGAGCGCCCGCACGCGGCGGAGACCGTTGCGTCGCGCGCACCAGCAGCGGTCAGGCTGCCGAGATCTCCATGATCTTGAACTTTATCTTGCTGCCACGCGGCGTCAGGACCTCGACCGTCTCACCCTTCTTGTGGCCGAGGATGGCGCGCCCGACAGGCGACTCGTTCGAGAGCTTGAACTCGGCCGGGTTGGCCTCTGCCGACCCGACGATGTGGTACTTCACCGTCTCCTTGGCGTCGACGTCGCGTAGGCGCACGACGGATCCGACCGACACGACGCTCGTATCGACGTCGTCGACGTCGATCACGCGCGCACTGAGGAGGCGCTCCTCGAGCTGGGCGATCTTGTGCTCGAGCATCGCCTGCTCGTTCTTTGCGTCGTCGTACTCGGCGTTCTCGGCGATGTCGCCGAACTCACGAGCAACGCGAATCCGATCGGCGACCTCGCGCCGCTTCGCGGTGCGCAGGACCTCGAGCTCCTGTGTGAGCTTTTCGTAGCCCTCGGGGGTGAGGAGCACTTCCTTCAAGATTTCGGCCTCCAGGCGGCTTCAGTGGGGCTTCGGCCCGAACTCGGGCGTCGCGACGGTCGTGAAGGGTAGCTGCCGCAGCGGCCGACGCGCAAACGGCATCTACCATCTGCCTTTGATGCCGATAGATCTCCGCGAAAGCTGGCACATCGACACGATCGAGGTGCCGACCCGCCTCGTCCTTGCGCCTATGGCCGGCGTCAGCGTGCAGGCGTTTCGCCGGCAGGGTCGGCGCTTCGGGGCGGGGCTCGTGTGTTCGGAGATGGTCTCGTGCGCGGGAATCGAGCATCGCAACGAAAAGACGCTCGGCTACCTCCGGGTCGCCTCGGACGAGCACCCGCTCGCGATCCAGCTCTTCGGGTCGAACCCCGCGACGATGGCCGAGGCAGCGAAGTTGGTTGCCGCCGCAGGTGCCGACATCGTGGACATCAACTTCGGCTGCCCCGTCCGCAAGGTGACGAAGACCGGTGCGGGGGCAACGTTGCTCGACGACCCCGAACTGGCGTGCCGGATCGTCTCCGCCATCACGGACGCAGTCGACCTGCCCGTCTCCGTCAAGATGCGCCGCGGGCTGAGGAACGGCTCGCGCGACTGCCTCACCGTCGGCCCGCTCCTCGTCGAGGCCGGCGCGTCCGTCCTCACGCTGCATCCGCGCTCGGCGCAGCAGATGTACACCGGCACGGCGGATCACGCGCTGACCGCCGAGCTCGTCTCACTCGTCGACGTCCCGGTGATCGCATCGGGAGACATCACCTCCCGCGCCCGCGCTCAGGCTGTTCTCGCGACAACGGGTGCAGCCGCTGTGATGGTGGGTCGCGGCGCGCAGGGCAATCCCTGGGCGTTGCGTGAGATCGTCGACGGCGACGCCGCGGAGCCGAGTCGCGAGGAGGTCGTTGCGGAGCTCGTGCTCTTCATCCGCGAGACGGTTCGAGAACTCGGGGAACGGCGTGCCTCCGGCTTCCTGAAGAAGTTCTACGCGTGGTATCTGGGACGCGGCCGGTTCCCGCGGCCCTTCAAGCAGGAGCTCGTCGTTCTCGATTCGACCGAAGAGGTCGAGCGACGGCTGATCGCCGCTGCGCCGGGCTCGCTGCCGCTGATCGAGCAGCTCGAGGCCGAGATCCCCTCCGGCGACGACATCACGCTCGCGCTGCCGATCTCGGTGTACGGCGGCGGCTAGAAACCACAGCTAGGGGCGACCGCGCGTCGTTGCGGCACGGCAGTCCAGGTACCTCCTCCCCCTCCCGGGGGATACTCAATAGGGGGCCAGCGCCCGTTCTCTCGTAGTAGCCGTGACTGACCCACCTGCGACCCGCCGGGCGAGGCGTCCGCGTACTCAACCCTCAGCCGAGGTGGCGGATCCGTCTCGTGGAACGCTCGTGGCGGTCGGACTCCCACTTGCTGCACTGATCGGCTCGATCCTGAGTGCGACGGCGCTCGCCGGATCGGTCGACGGCCGCGTCCCGATCTCGATCGCGCTGATCACGCTCGCCGCCGCTGCAAGCCAGGCGGTCGTGCAGCTGGGACCGCGAAGCTGGTACACCGCGGCGACCCCCGTCGTCGTCCTGGCGGGGTTGGTCGGCGGGCCGCTCGTCGGCGTCGCAGCGGGCGTCGCGACCCAGATCATCAATCGCGGGGCCGTGTGGCGCAGAGTCGGCGCCGAGGGCGGCACTGCAGCCCTGCAGGGACTCGTTGCTGGGCTCGTCGGTCTCGCGCTCGTGGGCGGCGAGCTCACGGGCGAGCGCGCAGCCGCGATCGCCTCGGCCGCGATGATCGCAGCCGTCACGGTCAACTCCGCGTGCCGGTTCGTCATCATTCTCGAGCGCGATCCCGATCGGCTCGTCGAGCTGTGGGCTCGCGGGATCAGGGTCGACCTACTCGAGGCAGTGCTCGTCGTCCCCCTACTCGCCGTACTCCTCCTCGCGAGCGGGGTCAATACTGCGATCGTTGCCGCCACCACGGCATCGCTCCTCGCGAGCCTCCTCCTCGCCCAGCACAACCGGGAATCGACCGTAGTCGCTCTCGCCGCGGAAAAGATGAATGCACGCCGCGACCAACTCACCGGGGCTCCGAACCGCCGCGCCTTCGAGGAGGCGATGATCGCCGAGCATGCGCGCATCGTCCGTGGTGGCCTCCCGGCAGGCCTGTTCCTCATCGACCTCGACCGCTTCAAGTCGGTCAACGATCGTTTTGGACACAAAGTCGGTGACGAGGTGCTGATCGAGGTCGTCCGGCGGCTGACCGACGGCCTGCGACCGACGGACATCGTTGCGCGGTGGGGCGGCGAGGAGATAACCGTGCTCGCACCCGGCGTTCGAGGACGCCGACAACTCGAGCAGTTTGCAGAACGGATCCGCGTCCTTGTTCGGGAGCTCCCGGTCGCGACCTCGACGACCGCACTCCCCGTCACGGTGTCCGTCGGAGGCACGCTCTTCGACGGATCTGTTGCTCCGAGCGTCTCCTTGCACCGGGCGGATGGAGCGCTCTACGACGCCAAGCGCACGCGCGACGCGGTCGCAATCTCGCTCCCACCGCGACTCACGCTCCACGCCGAGAGCGCGTAGCGAACTACGCCGGCTTGGTGTGTGACCCGGTCAGGGCCGTTACGACGCCGAGCCCGACGAAGATCGTGCCCGACACGTAGCGCTGCACCTGAGTCCACCTGCGGCTCTTGCGCAGGGTTTCACCGGCCGAGCCCGCGGCGAGGGCCCAGGTCGAGTCGGTGATAAGGCCGAGCAGGATGAACGTCAGCCCGAACACGAGGATCTGGAGCCACGGCTGGCCCTTGCCCGGCTCGACGAACTGGGGCAGGAAGGCGAGAAAGAACAGCGCCGTCTTCGGGTTGAAGACGTTGACCACGACACCCTCGGCGAAGTCCCTCCGACGGCGGCGCGGCGGGCGCTGTGGATCGGTGTCCGCCTCATCGGCCCTGCCGAGCAGCGTGCGGATCCCGATCACGATCAGGTAGGCCGCACCAAGCAGCTTGACGACGGTGAATGCGGTCGCCGACGAGACGAGAATCGCCGACAGCCCGAGCGTCGCGAACGAGAGATGGACGAGCGTGCCGACGTGGATGCCGACCACCGACGCGAGGCCCGCCCCCCTCCCCTGATCGATGCTGCGCGTGACGATATAGAGCACCGCCGGACCAGGGACGGAGAGGATCGCGAGTGCGGCCAGCGAGAACACGAGCAGCGTGTGCGGCTCGACGATCACGCGTTGAGAGCCCAGACGAGGCGAAGCCCCTCGAGAGTGAGGTGCTTGTCGACGAGCTCGATCGTGCTCGAGTACGGCGCAACGAGCTCGGCCAGGCCGCCCGTGGCGATCACGCGAGCCTCGGCACCGAGCTCGCCGCGGATCGCGGCGACGATCCCGTCGACCTGGCCGGCAAAGCCGTAGACGACGCCGGACTGGAGCCCTCCGACCGTCGTCTTACCGATCACCGACGGCGGCTCTGCGTAGTCCACCTTCACCAGGCGGGCCGCCCGCGCGAACAGCGCCTCCATCGAGGTCTCGATTCCCGGCGCCAGCACTCCACCGACGTACTCCCCGGCGGCGGAGACAACATCGAAGTTCGTGGATGTTCCGAAGTCGACGACGATGACCGGCGCGCCATATCGCTCCTTCGCCGCAATCGAGTTGACGATGCGATCCGGCCCCACTTCGCGCGGGTCGTCATACCGGATCGGGATCCCCGTCTTCACACCGGGTCCAACGACGAGAATCGGAGCGTGCGCCCAGCGCTCGGCCACACGCTCCCACTCCCGGATCAGCGCCGGAACCGTGGAACTCAGGCAGATCCCGTCGATGTCCTCGAGATCGAGCATCCCGCCGAGGAGAACGCCGAGCTCGTCGCCTGTCCGTGTGTGCTCGGTCGCGAGGCGCCAGTCGTCACGCAGGCTCTCGCCGTCGTAGAGACCGAGGACGGTCTGCGTGTTCCCGACGTCGACTGCGAGCAGCATCGTGATCTCTCTGGGTACGTCCCGCCCGAAGAGCGGTTCGCTAGAGCGCTTCCTCGTCATCAGGGAGCGACTCGCCGATCCGATCGGCGAGCGTCTGCGCGGTGAGTTTGGGCTCATCACCTTCGCCACGCAACTCCTCGACGGTCATGTCGCCCGACGTGTAGACCTCGGCTCTGGGAATCATCCGGGTCGGCCGATTCTTGTCCCACACCCAGACATCCTCCATCTGGAGGTGAAAGAACGGGTAGCTCGCCTGCGGTGCGACCTTGAGGTCGAGCCGGTTGCAGAGGTACGTCGCGTCCTGCGTGAGGATGCAGTAGCGAAACAGTCCGAAGACAGCGGTGTACTCACGCTTGAGCTCCAGTTCGAGCTTCGCCTCGAATTCGTCCAGCTCGTCGAGATGGCTCATGGGGCGATTCTAGTGGCTTCCGTTTCCAGGCCGCTGAGAAGCTGCGCCACGGTCCCGCGACCCGGTACGACGATTGTCGCGTCGAGCTCGACGAGTGGCGCGAGAGCGAAGCCCCGTTCGTGAAGCCGGGGGTGCGGGATCGTGAGCCCGGGCTCGTCGATGGCCACGCCCTCGATCAGGAGCAGGTCGAGATCTACGGTCCGTGGGCCGTATCGCGGCCCTTCGCGCGTCCGGCCGAGCTGACGCTCGACCTCGAGCAGCGCGGTAAGGAGCTCCTGCGGTTCCAGTGACGTCTCCACGGCGGCAGCCGCGTTAAGGAATCGCGGCTGGTCGAGGTACCCGACCGGGGCAGTGTCGCGGAACGACGAGACCGCCACGACCTCGATCCGCGGTTGCTCCGCAAGAAGCGCGAGCGCCTGGGCGAGCGTCGCGGCCCGGTCGCCCAGATTCGCTCCGAGCCCCACGTAGGCGCGACTCACAACCCAACCTTAAACACCGGGGCCATCCGGCGTCGAGAAGTGCACGTACAACTCTGAGCAATGCGTCTTGCGTCATCCCTCACAGTCGCCGCCGTTGTTGCCGGGATCGCCGTCTCCCCCGGAACGGCAGGCACCTCGACGCTCGACTCCACCCTCGTCGGGTTGCATGCCTCGGCCCGCTGCACCGACGCGGTCCTCGTCACGTCTGCCGGAGGATCCGTCGTTGCTCCGTCGCTCGGGCTCTACCTCGTCCCGAACGACGCAGTCCGGCACCTCGTTCCGCTACTTCGCGAGCGCGGTTCGCTGCGCCTCAGTGCTCCCAACCGGGTCGCCGGGTCACTCGCGGTCAAGGACTTCACCGATCCCCTCGTACCGACGGAATGGTGGCGCCCGGTGATCGGAGTCGACGCCGTCGCTCCTCCCGGGCCCGGACGCCCGGTGACGATCGTCGACTCCGGGATCGACGTCACGCACCCGGAGTTCCTCGGCCGCGCCAACACGGAGACACTGAACGAGCAGGAGCCGGCAGGTGTCGGGGGCGAGCACGGCACCGCCGTCGGCTCGGTGGTCGCCGCACCGGCGAACGGGCTCGGCCTCGTTGGGGTCTACCCCGAGGCCGTGCTTCGCTCGTGGGATGCCGCGAAGGGAGCAGGAACGCAGCTCGAGACGTTCCAGATCGTCCAGGGCATCCTCGCCGCCGCGAACAGCGGCCCCGGCGTGATCAACCTGAGCCTCGGCAGCGACCAGAGAGAGGACCCGATCGAGCAGGCCGTCTACGAGGCCGTGCGGAAGGGCTCGCTCGTCGTGGCGTCCTCGGGAAACAGCGGCGACGACGGCAACCCCCTCGGCTACCCTGCCAGCATCCCGCACGTTCTGACCGTCGGGGCGACCGATGCATCGAACGGCGTCGCCTCGTTCTCGAGCAGGTCTCGGTTCGTCGATATCGCTGCACCGGGTGTGGCCATCCCGATCGCGACCGCGGCCGGCAAGGGATGGCGCACCGCTGACGGCACGAGCTTCTCCGCGCCTCTTGTTTCGGGCGCAGCCGCTTGGGTCTGGACGACGCGTCCCGAACTCGACGCAAGTCAGCTCTTCGAGGTGATGCGCCGCTCCGCCATCGACATCGGGGCGCCCGGCCGCGACGATGCGGGGGGCTTCGGCCTCCTCAACGTCCCGGCCGCGCTCGCCTTCCCGGCACCGGTGCGTGATCCGTTGGAGCCGAACGACGACATCGAGTTCGTGAAGATCGACGGGTTCTACGACACGTCCGTCCCGCCGCTCACGACCCCTGGCCGGCGCGCGACGACAGTTCGTGCCCGGATCGACCCGGTCGAGGACCCACGCGACGTGTACCGGGTCTGGCTCCCGAAGAACGGCCGGTTCACTGCCGCACTGACGGCCGACACGAACCTCGACCTCGGGCTGTGGAAGCAGACCGCGATCAGCGTTACGCAGCGGACTGCCGGGTCTGAACGGCTCGCGCGCGGGCTGAAGCCCGGGACGACGGAGCTCGTCACCTTCGCCAACAAGGGCCCTGGCCGCTACGCCTTCCTCGCCGTCATCCCGGCAAGGGGCGTCCGAGAGGCAACGTATCGCCTCCGTGTCTCGTGACCCTCAGCGTCTAGGAGCTCCGGCGGCGCTCGATCGCCACCGCGGCGTAGTCGACGGGCGGATCGAGCTCGACGTCCGGTTTCCGGACACGAACACGTACGGTGTTGATCGGAAAGTCCTCGAGGAGCGCGTCGGCGATCGCCCCCGAGAAGGCCTCGAGCAGGTGATAGGCGCGAGCGTCGGAGACCTCCCGAACGCGCGCGACGACACGTCGGTAGTCCACGGCTTCCTCGATCGCGTCGGAGCGTGCAGCCTGCTCGTGCGCGAGGTCGAGCTCCACGTCGACGAGAAACCGCTGCCCGTCGCGCCGCTCTGCGTCGAGAACGCCGTGATAGCCGTGCAGGAGGATCCCGTGAAGCTCGATTGTCATCGATCCGATCCTCGCTCGACCGCGTCGGCAATCGTGAGCGCCTCGACATGGGCTCGAACATCGTGCACGCGGAACAGCGTAACCCCCCGGTCGAACGCAGCGACCGCCGCCCCGATCGACGCGGCGTCACTTCCGACACGGCCTTCAGGATCGCCGAGCACGCGGGCGAGGGTGCTCTTGCGCGAGACGCCGACGAGAACGGGCAGGCCGATGGCGCGGATTCGGTCGAGCCCGTTCAGCAGCGTGAGGTTCTGCGCGACGGTCTTGCCGAACCCGATGCCGGGATCGAGGCAGATTCGGTCCTCGTGGATTCCGGCAGCTACGGCGACAGAGAGTCGCTCCTCGAGGAAGCCGCATACCTCCCCGACGACATCCGCGTACCGCGGCGCGATCTGCATCGTGCGAGGCTGCCCCTGCATGTGCATGAGACAGACGTACGCGCCGGCATCGGCGACGACCCCAGCGAGGGCGGCGTCCCCGCTCAGCGCTGTTACGTCGTTGACGAGACACGCACCGAGGGCGAGCGCCCTGCGGGCGACTTCGGCCTTGGAGGTGTCTATCGAGACTGGATGGCCGACGAGGCCCTCGAGCACGGGAACGACTCGCCGCAACTCCTCGTCGAGCGAGACGTCATCCGCTCCGGGGCGGGTCGACTCGCCCCCGATATCCACGAGAGCAGCACCCTCGTCGAGTAACCGCAGCGCCGACTCGATCGCGATGTTCGGGTCGACGTTGTCCCCACCATCGGAAAAGCTGTCAGGCGTGACGTTGACGATTCCGATCACGGACGGGCGTGCCCAACGCTCGGCAAGAGACGGTCGGCTCATCAGACGGTGGAGGGTAGATGAATAGCGGCCCCGCCAAGCGTGTCGTCGTTCTGCTTGCCCTGATCAGCCTGCTCGTCGCCGTAGCGGTCGCCTCGACGGGATCGGTTCCCGTCGGTACAGGGGGCACCCGGTCGCCCTCCGACCGGTTCCTCGATGTCGCGATCAGCCTGTTTCTGCTCTGGATGGCCTTCGGCACGATCCTCCTGCTCCTCCTGATCGTCAACCGCAGGGGCGTTCTCGCCCAGGCGGTCGTCGAGCGCAGAAAGGGAGGACGGCGGGGCGCCCTGGTTACCGGGCTCATCACGTTCGGCCTGCTCGCGATCCTGATCCGTTGGATCTCGACCGACGGCGGTAGCGGGCAGGCGCTGCTCGATCGGTTCCGGCCCGGTTCGCGACGGGGCGATCTCGATGTCTCCGGCGCAGCACCGCGTTACGAGCCCGAGTTCGCAGTCGGCCCGGTGCTGATCGTGCTCGGAGTGCTAGCAGTCGCGGTCACCACGTGGGCGATCGCCTACCGCGCCCGGCGGCGTAGCCTGCCGCCGATGTCCGAATCGCTCTACCCGGCACTGACGGACGTCCTCGAGGAGACGCTGGACGACCTGCGAGCGGAGACGGATCCGCGCAAAGCGGTCATCGGCGCCTATGCCCGGATGGAGCGAACGCTCGGGGCGTACGGTCTTCCCCGCCTCCCCGCCGAGGCACCCGACGAGTATCTCCAACGCATCTTCGCCGACCTCGAGGTGAGCCGCCGCTCGGTCTCCCGCTTGACGGCGCTGTTCTCATGGGCGAAGTTCTCGGGACAGGATGTGGCGACAGAGATGAAGCAGGAGGCGATTGCGGCGCTCGAGGCCGTGGGGAACGAGCTGCGCGCCGCGGAGATGCTCGCCGAGGAGCGGCGCCTCACCGCGACAGAAGCATTGCGCGAACGGGCGTGGTCGTGATGCGCCGCGCCTGGCGGTCGTCGAAGCTGTTCCTCGTTCCGACGGTTGCAGTCGCGATCGCGCTCGTTCTTGCACCGGACAGGGCCGAGCTCGCAATCCATGTCTGGCTCCTCGTCGTGCTCGGTCTCGCGTGTCTCGCGCTGCTCCAGGCGATCAACACCGCCTACCCGTCCGGAAGCTCACCATTTCTCGCGAGCCTGCAACGCGCGTCGATCCCGGTCGACCGGCCGAGCTCGCTTGCCCGCACCGAGCGCGAGGTCTCGATGGCTGGAGCCGCGGCATTCGACGTCCACTTCCGACTGCGGCCCGTGCTCGTGGATTTAGCTGCGGATCTCCTCTCGACCCGTCGCGGGATCGATCTCGAGCGGAGCCCCGATCGCGCGCACGCCGCGCTCGGTGACGAGGTCTGGGAGATCGTCCGGCCCGACCGTCCCGAACCCGCACAGCGCCACGCGCCGGGGCTCGACAGGGCTCAGCTGACCCGGATCGTCGCGTCCCTGGAGCAGGTCTGATGGGCCTGCGCGAGCTGGCAGAACTCGGTCGTCGCCTGGTCGACGAGGTCGAACGCGCCGTGGTCGGGAAACGAGAGCAGCTCGAGCTCGTGCTGCTCGGAATGCTTGCCGATGGGCACGTCCTACTCGAAGATGTCCCGGGGCTTGCAAAGACCCTCACCGCGCGCTCATTCGCGGAAGCGAGCGGACTCGGCTTCAGCCGCGTCCAGTTCACGCCCGACCTCCTGCCGGCCGACGTGACAGGCTCGTCGATCTGGAACCAGCGCGACGGCGATTTCGAGTTCCGCTCCGGCCCGATCTTCACCAACCTGCTGATCGCGGACGAGATCAATCGCGCCCCGCCGAAGACGCAGGCAGCGTTGCTCGAAGCGATGCAGGAGCGGCAGGTCACGACGGACGGTGTCACTCGTCCGCTCGAGCGACCGTTCCTCGTTCTCGCGACGCAGAACCCGATCGAGTACGAGGGGACGTATCCCCTGCCGGAGGCACAGCTCGACCGATTCCTTCTGCGCACCGGGTTCGGCTACCCATCCGGCGATGCCGAGTGGGAGATGCTTGCACGGCGCATCGAGCGTCGCGGCGACGACCTGCGGCTCGCCCAGATCATCGACCGCGAGACGCTTCTCGAGATGCAGGCAGCCGTCGAGCTCGTCCACGTCGAACCGTCGGTCGGCCGCTACATGGTGGCGATCGTCGCCGCGACGCGCGAGAGCACGAGCCTCGCGGTGGGTGCGAGCCCACGCGGGAGCCTGGCGCTCCTGAAGCTCTCTCGCTGCCGTGCTGCACTCGCGGGGCGCGACTTCGTCACGCCCGACGACGTGAAGGCGATCGCCGTTCCGGCCCTGGCACACCGGCTGCTTCTGAAACCGGAGCTCTGGGTACAGCGACGCTCGGGCGAGGACGTCGTGCTCGAGACGCTTGCGCTCGTCCCGACGCCTCCCGCTGAGGACGTCGTCGCCGCCACGTGACCCCGTTCGCGTCGCCTCGACTCGCGTCGTACGTCGGCCTCGCCGCTCTCGGTCTGATTGCCGCGCTCGCCCTGCGTCGCCCCGAGCTCGTCGTCGTGGCCACCCCGTTCGCGCTGATCGTCGCGGCCGGTCTCCTCTTCGAAGGGCCGCCCGATCTCCGGGGCTGGCTGACGATCGATCGCGACCGTGCTCTCGAAGGTGAGGAGATCGTCGCCGAGATCGAGCTCAACGTTCGGACCCGAATCGACCTCCTGGAGCTGCACCTGATCATCCCTCGTGGGCTTACGGTCGTCGGTGACGGTAACCCCGTCAGCGTCACCCTCAACGCCGGCGAGGAACGAACGGTGTCCCTGACGCTCCGCTGCGTCCGCTGGGGGTCGGTGGAGGTAGGCGAGATCCGTGTCCGCGCGCGCAGCCGGATCGGGATGCTCATCTGGGAAGGTCGGATCAATCGCCCTCACCGCCTGCAGATCTATCCCCGCCCCGAGCTCCTGCGGAGCCTCCTCGCCCCTCTCGACACCCAACTCGCGACCGGCGACCGAGTCGCCCGCGTCAGGGGGGACGGCCACGAGTTCGCCGACACGCGGGCATTCGTGCCTGGCGACCGCCTCCGCTCGGTCAACTGGCGGGCCAGCGCCCGTCGTGGCGAGCTGATCGTGAACGAGAGGCACCCGGACAGGAATGCGGATGTGGTGCTGTTCCTGGACAGCTTTGCGGAGGCACGCGGCGACGAGGAGAACGACGGCACGCTGGAGCGGGCTGTGCGTGCCGCGGCCACGCTGGCCGGCCGCTATCTCGAGCGACGCGACCGGGTCGGTCTCGTGACGTTCGGCGGCGTCCTGCGCTGGCTCGAGCCGGGAGCAGGGGTCATCCAGCGCTACCGCCTGATCGACGCGCTCCTCGAGACCGGCGTGGAGTTCAGCTACGCCTGGAAGGGCGTCAACACGATCCCCGCCCGCACGCTGCCCCCGAAGGCTCTCGTCATCGCGGTGACTCCGCTCCTCGACGAGCGGTCGATCACCGCGTTGCTCGATCTCCGCGCCCGCGGGTACGACCTCGTCGTCGTTGAGGTCTCTCCTGAGGACATCGTGAAGCCGGGCGAGGGAATTGACGCGCTCGCGTACCGACTCTGGCTGCTCCGACGTGCCGCGCTCCGGGCCCGCTTCGAGCGCTCGGGCGTTGCCGTCGCGCAATGGCGTGACGACATGCCTCTCGACGTTGAGCTCGCGGGGGTGAGAGCATCTCGGCGTCGCGCGCGACTGGCAAGGCGCTAGCGCTCGGGGCCGCCGCGGTCGGGCTCTCGGTCGGCCTGACCGCGTGGCTCTACCTCGTCGCCTCGGCCGACGCATCGGCGCCGGTCGTCGCGCTCGGCGCCGTTGCGACCGTCTCGCTCGTTGCGACCCTCGCCGTTGGTCGCGCCGAGCCGATCGTCGGCGCTCTCGCGCTTCTCGGTGCCGCCTATGCGCTGATCCTTGTCATCGACGAGCCCGTCCTCGATGGCCGCTCGGCGATCATCGGCGCGGCGCTCCTCGCGATCGGCGAGCTCGGGTACCTCTCGGTCGAGGTGCGTCCGGCTGCCACCGAGGACGCAGGAGCGGCGACGAGACGGGTTGCGTTCGTCGCGTTGATGACGCTCCTCACGCTTGGCGTCGGCAGCGCGATGCTCGCGCTCGTCGACCTGCTCCGAACGGGAGGGATCGCGATCGAGGCCGTCGGAGTTGCCGCAGCCGCTGGAGTCATCGGACTGCTCGTTCTCGCCGCCCGCGAGGCTCCGGCACGAACTCGCCGGGATCGTACGCCCTGAGTGGTCGCTAGCCCGCTGCGCCCTCGGGCGGCGGCTGCATCGCTGCTCCCGGGAGCGGGCGGGGTGAGGGTCGCAGGACGGGCTTCTTGTCCGGAGCATCGTCCTGGGCGGGCGGAACGACGGGAGCGACTTCCTCGGGGAAGACCGACGACTCGTGCTCACCTGCAAGCAGGCGCTCGAACTGATCCTTGTCCACCGTTTCGCGCTCGATCAGGACGAGGGAGAGATGGTGAAGCTCCTCCATGTGCTCCCGCAGAACGCGCGTTGCCGTGTCGTGCGCCTCCTCGATCACGCGGCGGATCTCATCGTCGATCTCGCGGGCGATCTCCTCGGAGTAGTCCGGAGCAGAGCCCATGTCGCGGCCGAGGAACGGCATGTCGTGGTCTCGGCCGAGCACGCGCGGGCCGAGCTTCTCGCTCATCCCGAAGCGCATGATCATCTGCTTCGCGGTATGCGTTACCTTCTCGAGGTCGTTTGCGGCACCTGTCGTGACCTCGTGGAACACGAGCTCCTCGGCTGCCCGGCCGCCGAGCGTCATCGCCATGACCGACATCAGCGTCCCCTTGGTCGTGAGGTAGCGATCCTCACTCGGAAGCGAGATCGTGTAGCCGAGCGCCTGCCCGCGGCTGACGATCGAGATCTTGTGGACGTCGTCCGTGCCCTCGAGGTAGTAGCCGACGAGCGCATGGCCCATCTCGTGGTAGGCGGTGATCCGCCGCTCCTTCTCCGAGAACAGGCGCGACTTCTTCTCGGGGCCGGCGATCACTCGCATGATCCCTTCCTCGAGCTCGTTCTGGCCGATCGTCTTCTCGCCGCGTCGGGCTGCGAGGAGCGCCGACTCGTTGATCACGTTCGCGAGATCGGCGCCCGTGAAGCCAGGCGTCTGAGCGGCGAGGACGTCGAGATCGAGTTCCTTCCCGAGCGGCTTGCCCTTGGAATGCACCTCGAGGATGTCCCGGCGGCCCTTGCGGTCCGGGCGATCGACGACGATCTGACGGTCGAAGCGACCGGGGCGGAGCAGTGCGGGATCGAGGATGTCAGGACGGTTCGTAGCCGCGATCAGGATCACGTTGTCCTTCTGCTCGAAGCCGTCCATCTCGACGAGGAGCTGGTTGAGCGTCTGCTCCCGCTCGTCGTGCCCGCCGCCCATGCCGGCGCCACGATGGCGGCCGACTGCGTCGATCTCGTCGATGAAGATGATGCAGGGGCTTGCCTGCTTGGCCTGTTCGAAGAGGTCGCGCACGCGAGAGGCGCCGACGCCGACGAACATCTCGACGAAGTCCGAGCCCGAGATGGAGAAGAACGGCACGCCCGCCTCGCCGGCCGTCGCACGGGCGAGCAGCGTCTTACCGGTGCCGGGAGGGCCGTAGAGCAGAACGCCCTTGGGGATGCGCGCGCCGAGCGCCTGGAACTTCTTCGGATTCTCGAGGAACTCCTTGATCTCGTGCAGTTCCTCGACCGCCTCGTCTGCACCCGCCACGTCCTTGTACGTCACCTTCGGTGAGTCGGGCGACATGCGCTTGGCGCGGCTCTTGCCGAAACTCATCACTTTCGAGCCGCCGCCCTGCATCTGGTTCATGAGGAAGATCCAGAAGGCAACGAGGAGGAGGATCGGCAGCAGGCCCGTGAGCAGCGCCACCCATGTCGATGTGCCGGTGCCCTTCGAGTCGAACTTGATGTTCTGCTTTTCGAGCAGGTTCTGGAACTCGGTCGCCGACTGCGGCGTCGGATAGTTGACCTTTACCTTCGCGCCCGAGTCGAGCGTGGCGCTGATCGACTGCCGGTTCGGATTGAACTTGACTTCGCTGACGTTGCCCTGCTCCGCTTGCGTGATCAGCTGCGAGTAGGTGAGCTTCGTCGCACCGTCACGTTTCGGAATCAGCGTCCGACTCGCAAGAAACACGAGCAGGACGATGACAACCAGAGGGAACAGCGCGCTGCGGAAAAAACGGCTCACGAGTACGAAGGAGGGTAGCAGCGTGCTCCGCGGCTACGCCGCGGCCCGCCCCGGGTTCACCAACCCCTAATGCGGTGCGCCAGGGATCAGATCCGGGTGCAGGACGCCGATATACGGGAGATTCCGATACCTCTCGGCGAAATCGAGGCCGTAGCCGATCACGAACTTGTTAGGGATCTCGAAGCCCACATACCGTACCGGCACCTCGATCTCACGCCGCTCCGGCTTCGTCAGCAGCGCGCATACCTCGAGCGAGGCCGGCTTGCGGGCCTGGAGGTTGCGCATCAGGTACGAGAGCGTCAGCCCCGAGTCGATGATGTCCTCGACGACGATCACGTTGCGGCCCGCGATGTTGATGTCGAGATCTTTGAGGATCCGAACGACGCCTGACGAGTCGGTAGCGGCCCCGTAGCTCGAGATCGCCATGAAGTCGATCTCGCAGGGGATCGAGAGCTCGCGCATCAGATCGGCCATGAAGAACACGGCGCCTTTGAGCACACCGACGAGCAGCAGGTCGCGCCCCGCGTAGTCGGCCGAGATCTCGGCCCCGAGGGCGGCGACGCGCTCCTTGACCGACGTCTCGTCGATCAGGATCTCGCCGACACCGTGGCTCACTTCACTCACTGAGTCCTCCTTGCTTCGACGACGCCTTCCCAGCCTGGCGCTACTGCGATCCCGGGGACGGCGACGACCTCATCCCCGCAAACGACGACCGGCCACGTCTCGCGCTCGGCTCTCGGCACTTTTGCGTCCACGAGGAGATCCTGCACTTTCTTGCGGCGGCCCGCCAGGTGATCCCCCGGTCGGCGGGTTCGGACCTCGAGACCGTCCCGCTCTGCCTCGAGCGTCCAGGGACCCCATTCGAGCGTGCCCTCGAGCCGCAGCGTGTCGTACTCCCGGACAGCCCGGACGCCGCTCCCGAGGTCCGCCGACCGGGAACCGGCACGCGATGACAGCAGCTCGACGAGCGACGCCTCCATCCCCCGCGGCAGCGATGGACGCGCCTCTCCGAGCGCGCGCAGGTTCGCATCGACGCCGGGATGGATGCGGCGGAGGAGCGGCAGGATCTCCTCGCGGATCAACCCACGGGTCGTGTCCGCGTTCGTGGCGTCGCTCCTCACGTGAAGGCGGTGCTCCTTACAGTATGCGACTGTCTCCTCACGCGTGATCTCGAGAAGCGGGCGGACGACGCCGTCCTCGCGACGCACCTTGATCCCACGTGTCGAGCCGCTCGAGACGATGCGGTAGAGCACGGTCTCGATCTGATCCGTCGCAGTGTGCCCGGTGGCACGCAGGCCGCACGCCTGTGTGACTGCATAGCGGAGACTGCGCATCGCAGCCTCGGTGGGGACGGGCTCGACGTGGAGAACGCGGGCATCCATTGTCGTCGCGCAGTGCTCCGCATCGGCATCGGCATGGGCGCCCCGGACGCCGTGGTGGACGTGGACGGCCGACACGTCGTAGGCCAGCGTGCGGAGCGCGTGCCAGAGGCACGTCGAGTCGGCTCCGCCGGACACGAGACAGGTCACGGCGCCTCCCGGATGCATGAGATCGTGCGCACGGATGAATGCCTCGATCCGGGACGTCAGCGGTGCAACCACGTCCCCAGTGTGACGAATACGGCGGCAGCGACGCGGGCTACGACGTTCCGGGCTTCAGCGTTGCCGCGTCGGCGACCTGATCAGCGGGCGGCAGATCGAGCGCGAGCGGCATGCCGTAGTCGTAGAGCTCGACGACGAACGATGCCTCGACCGACTCGTCGGAGCCCGGCCTCTTCGCGTCGAGCTCGATCGAAAGCTTCCTGATCCGATTCTCCGAATCGATCCAGACGTCGAGCGGCAGCTCGGTGATTCCGGCCAGACGGGCCGCGTCGTCGACACCGCCCAGAGCCTCACGCTGGCCCGCCGGAACGAGCTCGGTCAGCTTCGCTGGATCGAGCGTTGCGCGATAGTGGCTCGTCTCGACCCCGCGCACCTCCTCGCTACCGACCGCCTCGATCGACCCCGAGACCGCCTTCAGGAAGCCGAAGACATCGCGCGGATCCATGCCACTCAACGAGCCGAACTGGTCGAGACCCGATGTGTCCGCCTTCGAGAAGTCCCTGGCATTGCCCTTCACCCACGTCTTGCCGTTCGGCAGCTGCTTCGCGATGAGGGGGAACTGCAGATAGACGACGTCTCCATCGGTGATCACCTCGAGCTTCCAGTCGGCCGCGTCGCCGAGGTCACCGGTGACCTTGCCCCCGAGGTTCGAGCCGAACTGCTTCATCAACTCGGCGAGCGAGGAGAGATCGACCGTGAGCTGTGACCGTTTGGCCGGCGTATCGAAGCCGCCGTTCGCGCCGAACGAGAGGGCCTGGTCCGCTCCGGGAAGACTCATCTCGAAGGTCAGCGCGAACTTCGCGGTGTCGGCCGACGCACTCGACGTCGCAACCTGGGTCAGGCTTGCAAGCTCGGGAATCGCCCCCGCAGAGCCACCACAGCCCGAGGCCACGAGGCCGAGTGCGACGACGTAGGCCGCGAGAAGAGGGAGGCGCCGCACGGTCATGCCAGGGTACCCATCGACGCTGACGCCCTTCCCCTCAACCACCAAACGGGGTATCGACGAATCGAGGCGCTTCCGCCCAGATCCTCAGCGTCTCGGCCGCACGGCTGACCGCGTCGCGATCGAGCCGAATGGGCGTTGCGTGCGGCACCTGCTCGAGGCGAGCCGCAGGGAACCTCCCGTCCGACGCATCGATCACGTACCTGAGCGGCAGGGCGTGGCTGACGACGAGCAGCTGGTCCTCCGGCCGTGCGAGCAGCGTCGAAAGGGCGTCGGCGATACGAAGCGCGGCCGCCGTCCTGCTCTCACCGCCGCCGGGACACGGTGCCTCCGGCCCGTGCTCCCAGGCCCACTGCCGATACGCGGAGAGCGACCCGCCGTCGAACGAGCCGAAGCCGATCTCGTCGAGGAGCGGCTCCACGATCCGAGGCACGGATCGACCCGCGAGCGCGACATCGAGCGTCTGTTGCGTTCGGAGGAGCCTCGAGCTGAAGCCGACGTCGATCGACTCCGAGGCCAGCAGCGAGCCGAGGAGTCGTGCCTCCTCCCGGCCCTCGTCGGAGAGCCCCCCACCCGGCGGAGTGGAGCTGACGGACGCAGCCGCATTCGACTCCGCGTGCGCGTGGCGCGCGAGGATGAGCGACTTCACAGGAGAACCGAGCGGTAGTCCAGCACGTGCTTCATCCCGACCGATTCGTAGAGCCCGATTGCGACTGCGTTCTCGGCACGGACGAACAGGCAGACGGTCGGCGTCCGTTCCAGAAGCAGCCGGATGAGGTCGCGAAGCGCGCGTCCCGCGTAGCCCTGCCCGCGGGCAGGAAGATCGGTCCACACCTGCTGCAGCTGGACTGCCTCGCTCGTCCAGGCAGACACCTCGGCCTTGAACCTGATCACACCGCTCTCGATCCAGAGCCAAGATCGACCCTCGTCGATCTGGCTTCGCGTGCGCCAGCGGAAGCCACTCGGATCGCGGCGCAGCGGATCGACCGCGATCTCCTCGAGGTGCGCCGCAGCACACGCCGGGACGAGGACGTCCAGATCGGCGGGAGACGCTGGCCTGATGCCCGTGTCCCCCGCGGGCGGAGGCTCCGAGATCGCGTAGACGGGCTGGCCCGGGCGGTCGAGACGCGGACGCGGGAGCTTCTTGCGCGCCGCCTCCCAAAGTTCGGTCACGGCGCCGGCCTCACCTATCAGCATCCGTGCGCCCGACTTCGCCGCGAGGCTCGCGAAGGCATCGCACCCGACGCCCGAAGGCACGAGGTTGCTGCCGAGATGACAGAGCGCCGTGAGCTCCCCCTCCTTGTCGGCGAGCGCGGCGAACCGTCCCTGGCGACGGCGCGCGACGTCTTCGAGGAAGACGCGCTCGACGGGAGCGGCCGCGCAGAAGCGCAGGATCTGTTCCGTCGTCGGCTCGATCACACGGGAACGCACGGGCGCACTCTATTTCGGGGACGACCGGAGCGGAGCGGTAGGCTTCCGCGCATGCCAATTCACGTTCGAGCCAACCCCGGCGACTACGCCGAAGCCTGCCTTCTCCCCGGCGACCCGTTGCGGGCGAAGTACATCGCTGAAACCTTCCTCTCCGACGTCGTGCAACGCAACGGCGAGCGCGGCATGCTCGGGTTCACCGGAACCTTCAACGGCAAGCCCGTTTCCGTGCAGTCGAGCGGAATGGGCTGCCCCTCCGCGGCAATCGTGATCGAGGAGCTCGTCCAGTTGGGCGTGAAGAAGATCATGCGCGTGGGAACCTGCGGTGGCCTCCAGGCGGACCTGACGATCGGCGACCTGATCATCGCCCTCTCCGCAACCGCTGCCGACTCGACTGCCTCCCACTACGTTCTCGGCGAGCCCCATGCTCCGACCGCGGACTTCGCGCTCGTCCACGAAGCCGTCCATCAGGCGAAGCACCTCGGCAAGCCGGTGCGAGTCGGGCCGATCGTCTCGAGTGACATCTTCTACAACCCGGACACCGATCAGGCCGGCCGCTGGTCGGATCGAGGCATCCTCGGCGTCGAAATGGAGGCGGCTGTGCTCTTCACGCTCGGGGCGCTTCGGAAAATCCAGACCGGTTGCATGCTGCTCGTCAGCGACGTGATCGTCGAGGGCGAGTTTCTGCGGATCAGCGATGAGGAGATGCGCAAGGCCGTCGACGAGATGACCGAGCTCGCCCTCCACACCGTGACCTCGTAGCTCAGGGCTCCGGAACGTGCCGATGAGCGAGACCGTCTTTCTCGTCAACCCGGCGGCGGCCAACGGCGCCACCGGGCGCCGCTGGCCGGAGTTCGCCCATCAGGCTGCGGGCGTCGGCCTCGAAGGAGACGCGCTGATCAGCGAGCACCGCGGGCATCTCGGCGTGCTCGCCCGGGAGGCAGCGGCCGGTGGCGCACGCCTCCTCGTCGTCGTCGGGGGTGACGGAGCATTGAACGAAGTCGCGAACGGAATCGCGGATCTGGACGATCCTCCCGCCGTAGCCCTGATACCGAGCGGAACCGGAGGCGACTTCGTGCGCACCTTCGGGATCCCGAACGACGTCGCGGAAGCCGCGCGCATCGCACTCGACGGAGAGACGACAACGGTGGATCTCGGCCGGATCGGTTACCGCGCCTGGGACGGCGGCGACGCAACCGCTGTGTTCGCGAACGTGGCGAGCGCGGGGATGAGCGGAGCCATCGCCCAGCGTGCGAACGACACGTCGAAGGCCCTCGGGGCGAAGGCGTCCTACCTGTGGGCAACGCTCGCGGTCTTCCGGAGCTGGTCGGCCGTCGAGACGGCTCTAACGGTCGACGACGAGAGCCGCAGCGGGAAGATGTTCGACGTCGTCGTCGCGAACGGACGGTTCTTCGGTGGCGGGATGAAGATGTGCCCCGACGCCGTCCCGGACGACGGGCTCTTCGACGTCGTCACGATCGGTGACGTCACGAAACGCGATCTCGTGATGACGATGCCGAAGATCTACCGCGGCACGCACCTGCCCCATCCGAAGGCAGAAGCACTGCGCGGACGCGTCGTCACCGTCGAGACGGCGGAGCCGGTGCCCGTCGAGCTCGACGGCGAGCAACCTGGCACGACGCCGGCCCGGTTCGACGTTCTCCCCGGCGCGCTGCGCCTCCGGGTGCCTGCGTCGACCCAGGAGACTGCATGACGTTCGGCACGTCGCTGACGATCGTCCAGCTCACGGACTGCCACCTGTTCACGGATCCAATCGGCTCGCTTCGCGAGATCGTGACGCGGCCACGCCTCCGCCGTGTGATCGAGGACATTCGCAGGCGCGTCCCGGAAGCGGACCTCCTCGTCGTCACCGGAGACACGGCCCATGACGAGGCTCAAGCGACCTACGAAGAGTTCAGCCGCGACCTCGGTGATTGGACGGATCGGCTTCGGATCGTTCCCGGCAATCACGACAACAGGGCGTCGCTCAGGCGCGTCTTCCCGGACGCCTGCGACGAGGCCTCGGGTCGCGTCGTCTTCCGCGTCGAGACGACCGAATGGCTCGTCCTCGGCCTCGACTCGCAACGGATCGGCGAGGATGCGGGCGAGCTCGGCACCGCGCAGCTCACATGGCTCGGAGACCAACTCGAGGCAGCCCGGACTCGCAACGCCGTCGTTTTCCTCCACCACCCTCCGATCGAGGTCGGGAGCCCGTGGGTTGACGGTATCGGGCTCCTCGATGCCCGAGCTCTGGAGAACGTTCTCGCGGAACACCCGCAGGTGCGGGCGGTGATCTCGGGTCACGTGCACCAGGAGGCGTCGGGTCTGATCGGCGGCACGACCGCGCACACGTCGCCGGCGGTCGGCCCGCAGTTCCGACCACATACCGAGACCCTCGTGATCGATCAAGGGCCGCCTGCCTATCGCATTGTCGAGCTACACGCCACGGGCGACTGGTCGACGACGGTCGTCCGCTGTGCTTCCGTCTGAGCCTTGCAGGTGCTGCTACTCGGATGCCTTCCGAGCTCGCGTTCCCGTCGACGCCTTGGGCTTCTGCGCCCGCTTCAGCGTCGCCAGCTCCCGCTCGAGTTTCGCGACGCGCTGCTCGAGCTCGTCGATCCCACGCACCTTCTTGCCGAGGTCGTCCATACCCTCGCGAAGGTCGTTGACGGCCCTCAACGCCTTCGTCCCGCCGGGGAGCTCGGCGAGCTTCGCGATCGTCTGCTCGCCCCGGTCTGCAAGCCGGGCGATCATGTCGCGGTCGTCCTTCGGGGTCTTCGTCGCCTCTGTCATGACCCAGTCATAGCAGTAGAGCCCCGGAGAGGGAACCCCGCCGGTCTATTGTTGAGCTGTGTCCGAGGGCTTTCGAAGCTCATATGACGTACGTGTTCGCTTCGCCGAGACAGATGCGCAGGGGATCGCGCATCACGCGGCGTTCGTCGTGTGGCTCGAGGTCGCGCGTGTCGCCTACTGGGCCGAGCACGCAGGCGGCTACCGCGCGATCCAGGAGCAGGGCCTCGAGGCGCTCACGACAGGCCTGCAGATCGACTACCGGGCCACCGCGGCGTTCGACGACGTTCTGACGGTTTACCTCCGCTGCGTGGACGTGAAAGGCGCGCGGTTTCGTTACGAGTATCGCGTCGAGCGAGGGGGCGAGCTGATCGCGACCGCCGAGACGCTGCATGCCACCGTCGATGCGAGGACGCATGCACCGACCAGGTTGCCTCCCTGGTTCGTCGAGGCGATCGCTAGGGCTGAGCAGACGTAGCGGGGGCCACCGGCGTCGTCGCAGTCCCGGTGGGCGTCGTCGCTGTGGGTGGCGTGCCGCTCCGCCCCGTCTTGGCCTTGCCGCCAGGCTTCTTCGGCGGCTCCTTCGTCCCGATACGGACGAGCGAGGGCTCACCGACGTAGAACGACCGCCACGTGTTGTCGTAGAGAAGCTCGTCGTTCCCGTCATAGACGAGGCGTCGAACCGATGTCTCGCGTGGCGGCGAGCCGATCTCCTCGACGACCCGCTTGCCCTTCTCGAGCGTCGGCTCGTCGGTCTTCTCTACAGGAATCGGGCCTGTCACGACGAGCGGCGCAACGGTGCTCTCGACGCGCCGATTCACGGGCGTCCCGTAGAGATTGACCGTCAACGAGCCCGTTCCGACGAAGGTGCGCAGAAGCAGCCACCGGCCGGTGTCGTTCGCGAATCGGATGTCGAGGTCGGGATAGTTCACCGTGGCATCTCGGCCCGTCGGGTAGTGGCTGATGTAGAGCGCGTGGTTCGTCCGCGCTGTGATCGGCAACCCGCCCTCGTACGCCGCGTTGAAGACGGTCGTCGAGACCTGACAGACACCCCCGCCGAGGCCGTTCTGGAGCTCCCCGTTGATGATCACCGGAGCCTCCTGGAATCCCCTCTCGGCCGTCCGCTCACCGGTCGTCTCGTTGAACGAGAAGGTTCCTCCGGGTGCGATCAACGTTCCGTCGATCAGCTCGGAGACGAGTTGCACGTTGTTGAGACGACCGGGCGTACCACCGTAGGTCGTCGTGTACGACGCAACGACACCAGTGATGCCCATGGCCTTCGCGTCCGCGGTCGTCCGGACGGGCTCTGCGACGCGAACGACGAGCTTCGCCGTCCGCTGGTCTGCCGAGAACGCGGCAGCCGCGATCGCCTTCGCGGTCGCGGGGGTATCGAGCAGGAGCCCCGGAGCAGACGGGCGAACCACGATTGTCCCTGTTGCGGTGACCTCGAACCGCGCGTCCTGCGGCTCCCGCGCGATGGTCGCAGAGAGACGCTCGAGGTACTCCTCGGCGCCACGTCCTGCGATCGCAACGTCGGTGTTGCCCGCAACCGGTAGCTCGATGAGAGATGCGACCTTCCATCGCGGGATGCGCCAGCGGGTCTCGCCGTATGCGAGCCGGATGGGAGCGGAGAGGGCGACGCGCGCCTTCGCGGCAGCAGCATCGAGATCGGCCGCGCCGACACGGAGCGGCGTGGTCACGAGCGGAAGGGCCACCGGCGTGCCTCGGTCGAATCGGGCGAGGGACTGAACGACAACGGCCGCTGCGGCAACCTGGTCGAGCTTGCGGCCACCCTGGCCCTCGACGATCTGCACCGTGAGGCCTTTGCGAACGACCTTTGCGTCCACGCCGCTGCGGGCGACCTCCTTTGCGATCTGACCGAGCTTGTAGTCGACGGCGGCGTCGTATGCCGTCACCGGAGGTGTGGAATCGACCCCGAAGAATCGGGCCTGGAGCCGCTTGTACCCTCGGACGGGAGCGACGCCTCCTCCGGCAGAGGCGGCTTCCCGGACCGCAGCCTCCCAGTTGGCGGCGACCCCGAGCTGCGAGGCCGAAAGCGTGTACGACGTGCCGTCGGCGGTGAACGTGATCGGTGCGTCTTCGACTGCCGCGGAGCGCACCGTGAGCATCCGAACCGCCTCGCCCTGCGAGAGCCCGCCAACGTCGACCCCCCCGACGGTCGTGCCCGCGGCAAGCGCCGACGCCGAGCCGGAGAACGAGAACCCGATCAGAAGGACGAGCAGCGCGAAGACGGCCGCGAGAAAAACGGCCCGGCGCAGGGCAATCCGACGAGTCGAGTGTCGTTGCCGCGCGCGAGAGCTATAGACGGTCGTTTCGGCGCGCACAGAAACAGGGATTCTAGCGGAGGAGGTCTACGACAGGTAGATCTCTTTGGCGATCACGAGCCGCTGAATCTGCGAGGTTCCCTCGTAGATCTGGAACAGCTTCGCGTCGCGCATCAGCTTCTCCACGGGGTACTCCTTCATGTACCCGTAACCACCGAAGACCTGGACCGCGTCGGTCGTGACCTTCATCGCCGTGTCCGCGGAGAAACGCTTCGCGAACGAGGAGTACTTGGTCGCCTGGCGGCCACGCCCCTGATCGATCATCCAGGCTGCCTGCCAGCAGAGCAGGCGTGCCGCCTCGATCTCGGTCGCCATGTCGGCAACGAGGAAGCTGACACCCTGGTTCATCGCAATCGGGAGTCCGAATTGAACCCGCTCGCGCGTGTACTCGACGGAGAGCTCGAAGGCAGCCTGCGCCACACCCACCGCGCCGATAGCCGTTCCCGGCCGCGTGAAGTCGAGCGTTTGCATGGCGATCTTGAACCCGTCGCCCTCGGCGCCGAGCCGGTTCGCAGCAGGAACCACCGCATCACTGAAGGCGACGGCCGACGTGTCCGTCGATCGCTGGCCCATCTTGTCGAGGTGCCGCTCGACGATGACACCCTCCGTGTCCATCGGGACGACGAAGGCCGAGAGACCCTTGCTTCCGGCGCTCGGGTCGGTGGAGGCGAAGCAGACCATCCAGGATGCGTGGCCGGCATTGGTGATGAACATCTTGGAACCGTTGATGACGTAGTCGTCGCCCCGACGGACGGCCGTTGTCTGAATACCCGACACGTCCGAGCCGGCGCCTGGCTCCGTCAGCCCGAAGCAGCCGAGAACGGGGGCATCGACGAGCGGGGCGAGCCACTGCTTCTGCTGCTCCTCCGAGCCTGCGATCAGGATCGGGCCCGCGGCGAGGCCGTTGGCACTGATCGACGTGCCGATGCCGGAGCAGCCCCAGTTCAGTTCCTCCGACACGAGTATCCCCTCGAAACACGGGAGGTCGACCCCTCCGAGTGCCGCCGGCAGATGCACGTTCATCAGGCCGATCTCGTGCGCCTTGGCAATGATGTCGGTGGCATGGACCTGACCCTCGTCACATTCGGCTGCGCGCGGACGGATCTCCTTCTCCGCGAACTCGCGGGCGAGCGCGCGCAGTTCGCGTTGCTCGTCGGCCAGCCCGAACGAGACGCCGGTGGAGACACCACTCTCGACTGTTGCCATGATCTTGCCCCTTCTTCCGCGGAACGGCGGGCACCGATCGCAGGGATATGTTTCGATTGACTAGTCAGTCAATAAGTGTAGACACAGCCGAGGTAGACGGTCAACCCCTCGTCGCGCTCTGCTGCTCCGACGTTCGCGTCTGGCGTTGGCATCAGGCGAGCGGGAGCCGCAAGCCGCTGCTCGACGCCGTCTCGTGGACCGTGCGGCGAGGCGAACGCTGGGCGTTGCTCGGCCCGAACGGGGCCGGAAAGACGACGCTCCTGACGCTCGCCGCCGCAGCGGACTTCCCGAGCGCCGGGAGTATCGAGATCCTCGGGGAGGCAATGGGGCGCACAGACGTAGCGCGCCTCAGGGAGCAGATCGGGTTCGTCGACGCCCGCGACGTCGACCGCTTCGCACCGATGCTGACGGTTCGCGAAGTGGTGCGCACGGGTGCCACGGGCACGATCGGCTACTTCGAGCAGCGGCTCGGGATGCTCGACGTCGACCGGGCGGACACGCTGCTCGGCACATTCGGACTCGGCCCGCTCGCCGAGCGGCGATTCGGCGACTGCTCGCAGGGCGAGCGCAAGCGCGTTCTCATCGCGCGGGCACTCGTCGGGAGACCACGCCTTCTCCTCCTCGACGAACCGGGGGCCGGCCTCGATCTTCCCGGACGCGAGATCCTCCTCGGGTCGCTCGCGCGGCTGGCCGGCTCCGATCCGGAACTGACGATGATCGTGACGACCCACCACCTCGAGGAGCTCCACGGATCGACGACCCATGCGCTTCTGCTTCGGGACGGCGTCGTCCTCGCCGCAGGGCCCGTCGCGGAGACGCTGACGGACGAGCATCTCACGGCATGCTTCGGGATCCCGATCGCGGCGCAGCGCAGGGGCGATCGCTGGGCTGCCACCGCCGGGTAGGGATTTTTCTATATATTTTCGAGAAATGCCCCGACCCGGAGGTTCACTCCCGTGACCACGACTGCAGCTCTCCCCGCGCTCGACCCTCATGACTTCCTCGCGATCGACGCGCTGCTCGACGACGAGGAGAAGGCGATCCGCGACACGGTGCGGCAGTTCGTCCGCGAGCAGGTCGTACCGTATGTCGGCGACTGGTTCGAGCAGGGCATCCTCCCCCGCGAGGTCATCTCAGAGCTCGCGAAGCTCGGGCTCTTCGGCATGCATCTCGACGGCTATGGCCTCCCGGGCGCAAGCGCTGTCGCGTACGGGCTGACCTGCATCGAGCTCGAGGCAGGCGACTCGGGAATCCGTAGCGCTGTCTCCGTGCAGGGGTCACTCGCAATGTTCGCGATCTGGAAGTGGGGGTCCGAGGAGCAGAAGGAACGCTGGCTTCCCGGGATGCATACGGGCGACGTGATCGGCTGCTTCGGCCTGACGGAGCCCGATGCCGGCTCCGACCCGGGCACCATGCGCACGCACGCACGCCGCGACGGCTCGGACTGGATTCTCAACGGGACGAAGATGTGGATCACGAACGGCTCGATTGCCGACATCGCGATTGTCTGGGCCCGCACCGATGACGGTGAGATCCGCGGGTTCATCGTCGAGAAGGGAACGCCCGGGTTCACGGCACCCGAGATCCACAAGAAGCTTTCGCTGCGCGCCTCGGTCACGTCCGAGCTCGTTCTCGACGATGTGCGTGTCCCGGCCGATAGCATGCTGCCAGGGGCATCGACCCTGCGAGGACCTCTCTCGTGCCTCAATGAAGCGCGGTTCGGGATCGTCTTCGGTGCGGTCGGAGCCGCACGTGCGTGCTTCGAGGAGGCGCTCGCCTACTCGAAGGAGCGAATCGTCTTCGACAAGCCGATCTCGGCCTACCAGCTCACCCAGCTGAAGCTCGCCGAGATGGCGCTCGAGATCAATCGCGCTACCCTTACCGCGCTCCACATCGGCCGGATGAAGGATGCCGGCACGCTCCGGTCGGAACACGTCAGCCTCGGCAAGATGGGCAACGTGCGCGGCGCGATCGAGGTGTGCCGAAGCGCCCGAACGATCCTCGGCGGCAACGGGATCACGCTCGAATACCCGGTGATTCGCCACATGAACAACCTCGAGTCGGTGCTCACGTACGAGGGAACGCACGAGGTGCACACGCTCGTCGTCGGAGGCGCGCTCACGGGCACGCCGGCCTTCCGGTAGATCGCGCGCATGGCGATCACGGTCCCGGCGCGGGCGCCGACGGCCCAGGATCGCGCCGCCTCGACGCTGCGGCGTGCGATCCTCGACGGCGAGCTACGGCCCGGCCAACGCGTGAATCAGGAGGCCTGGGCGGAGCGTGCCCGGGTCAGCCCGATTCCCCTGCGGGAGGCGCTGCGAGCACTCGCGGGAGAGGGGCTCGTGACGTATCGGCCGCGGCGCGGGTACGCGGTGACGGAGCTCGACCTCGCGGAGTTGGAGGAGGTGTACAGGCTGCGAAAGATGCTCGAGACCGATGCCCTGCGACGCGGCGTGCCCCGTGCAACCCGGGCCGACGTCGCCTCGCTCGAGGCCGCGGCGGAGGCCTGCCGGGCGTCTGCCGCGAGCGGTGACGTGGCGGGGCAACTCGCCGCCAACCGGCGTTTCCACGACAGGCTCCACGCGCTCGCAGAGAGTCGTCCCGCGACGCGCCTCATCGACCTTCTCTGGGACTCCACGGAGGCCTACCGGGCGCTCTACTACGCGCTTCCCGGTGAGGCTGCCGCGGCCGACCGAGCGCACCGGACGATCATCGCCGCCGTGCGGGCCGGCGATCCGGAGCGCGTCATCGCTCTCCAGGACCAGCACCGTGCACGGGCGCTCGAACGTCTACGGACGTCGTTCCGGGGTGAGGCCGATACCTCCCCCGAAGCCGCGCTGAGCGTCTAGGCAGGCGAGCCTGCCGGCACGAACACGCCCGTCGGTGCCGAGGCGCCAGGCGGCGCCCCGCCCCACCCCGAGTGGCCGTGGTGACCACCTGCACCGCGCTTCGCCTCGATCATGTCGTCGAGGCGCTCACTCGTTCGGGCGCGGATCTCGTCGGCCTGAGCCTTGGTGATCCGACCTGCCTTGACCGCCGCGTCGAGCTTCGACTCGAGGTCGGCCCTCAGCTTGGCCTTGAGTCCCGCCACGGACTTCCCTTCGGCCTTTGCGACCTCGGCCAGCGATTTCCCCGACTCGAGTTCGGCACGAAGCTCGGCCTCGGTGAGGCCCAGGTAGGTGGCGGCTGTCGCAAAGCCGTGCCCGCGGTGGCCGCCGGGGCCGCCGCGGTGTCCGCCGCCCGTCCCGCCAAAGCCGCCGTGACCACGACCGCGAAAGAGCGGGAGCCCACCGTCCTTCGACCGCTGCTTCATTTCCTCGCCCTGCTCCTTCGTGATCTTGCCCGCAGCCACAGCGGCGTCGATGCGCGCGCCGAAGGCGCCCTGGAGCGCCGCCTCGAGCTCGGCCGGGCTGACGTCGAGCCGCTTCGCAGCGTCGCTCAGGAATGCCTGTTTCTCGGTGTCGGAGTCGAGCGTGCTCCCTGCGATCGCGACTCCCGTGCCCACCGCCATGATCGCAGCCACGAAGCCGACGAGCATCGCCGTCTTCTTCCGATTCGTCACGTTGTCTCCTTCGTTCGGATTCTCTACTCGAAGTACAGCACGCGAATCTAAGAGCCACCTGTGAGTTCCTCAGCCTTGACCAACGAGAAGACGAGCGGGATCGCGAGCAGGATCGGAATCGCGAGCACGGGCCAGAGCACCTGATATCCCTGCGTGTCCGGGAGGGACGGCGCCAGCACGTCGATCAGGATCCCCGCAAGGAGCGTGCCGAAGATGAGTCCGATTCCCTTGGTCGTCGTCGCGAGTCCCGAGATCGCGCCGCGGTCATCCGGCGGCATCAGTTTGAAGAGCAGTCCCCACGCGAGCGTCATCACCGTTCCCGCGAAGATCGCTACGACGAAGATCAACCCCAGGAACCAGGTGTGCCACTGCGTCGCAAATCCCCCGGCGAGCAGCCCAAGTCCGTAGACCACAGAACACCACGTGATCACTCGCGCGAGGCCGAGGCGGTCGCCCACCCATCCGGACACGAGCGCGGCGACGACATACCCGCCGGCGACAGCTGCAAGCACGAGCGTCGACGTCCCGAGTGACTCGTCGAGCCCGACCGTGATGTAGAGGACGACGAACGTGCGAGCACCGGCGAACGTCCCCTCCCACGCCGCATTCGCGACCAGGAAGCGGCCGATGTCGGGGTTTCGGCGAAGGACGCGCCAGGAGTGGCGCAGATAGACCCGAACTCCCTCGAAGACGCGGCCATGTCCACCGTCTTCGCGGAGGAAGAGAACCGGTACGAGGCACGCAGCCGAGACGATTCCGGCAGCGAGCAGGAACGGCGCGGGCTGCCAGAGATGGAAGAGCACTCCACCGAGAATCAGCCCACCCCCGAGGGCGATGCCCCGGAAGAGGTGCTGCACGCCCTGGGCGCGCCCGTAGACGCCCTCCGGCAGCAGGTCGGGGTAGAGACCCCGGTACGGCGGCTCGTAGACGTAGTAGGCGAAGAAGAAGGCTAAGACGAGGAGCGCGGTGGTCCAGAGGCTCGGCATGAAGGCCATCAGCGCGAGGCAGAAGCCGATCGGGGCAACGGCGACGAGCATGAAGGGCCGCCGCCGCCCGAGCGGCGTGTGAAACGTGTCGCTCCACGGGCCGATCACGAGCGGCAACGTAAGCGCGAACAGGCCTTCGGCGGCGAGCACCGCCCCGATCAGCGAGGTCGATCCCGTGTACTCGCCGAGCACGGGAGGGAGATATGCGGCGGTCGTCGTCAGCGACCAGGCGAGACCGAACGCTCCGACACCGAGCTTGATAACCGTCCCGACACTGGAGGGGTCGTCAGGCGTTATTGTCGCTGCGGACGGTGAGACCGCCACAGACGACGTCGATGATTGTCCGCTCTGCACGGGCAACCTCCTCGTCACCGTCGGGAAGCTGGCCGAGCACCCACCCCGTGAGGATCTCCTCGAGCCCTCCGTAGAAGATCCAGCTTGCGAGCCTCGGGTCGAGGTCGGAACGGAAGACACCCTCGGCCTGCCCGCGCTCGACGACGCGCTGGATCGTAGAGAACGCGGCACCGATCTCCTCGATCTGATCGTTGAGGTGGGAGCTCCGCGCCACCTCACGCACCATCACGCGCACGAGGTCGGGATCGTTGCGCCAGGAGCGAAGGAGTATCTTCGCCATCCCGCGGAGCTGCTCGTCGGCCGGCTCGTCGGAGCTCTCGACGTCGGCCAGTCGACCGAGAAGCTCGCCCCAGTTCTCCCGAAAGACCGTTGCCAGCACCTCTTCCTTCGAGGAGAAGTAGTGATAGAGCAGCCCGTGGGCGATGCCGGCCTCTTCCGCGATGTCACTTACCCGAGAGGTGTGGTAGCCGCCGCGGGCGAAGACCCTCACGGCAGCATCGAGAATGAGCCGACGCTTCTCCTCGCTCGCCGCCTGCCGATCGCGCGCAGGGCGCTCCTGTGCCGTTGAACCTTCAGTCAATGTGCAGGGAGGATACGGCGCATTGCAGATGGCGCGCGGCGGCGGCCGCTAGACGGCAGTCAGCCCGAGCGCGACGGGCAACTGGAAGAGATCCGTGATTCGGTCGCGCTCGCCGGGATAGAGGTCGTCGCGATCGACGAGGATTGCGCGCATACCGAGCGCTCGGGCACCCTCGATGTCGTCCTTGACGGAGTCGCCCACCATCACAGCTTCGGGCACCGTGACCCCGAGCGTCGACAGTGCGCACTCGAAGATCGAGGCATGCGGCTTCGCCCTCCCGTGCGCCTTCGACCCCACGGCGCAGTCGACGCGCAACTGATGATGCGTCGCGAACTCCTCGAGGTCGCGTTGCCCATTAGAGATCAGGCCGATCGAGAGCCTGTGCTCGCGGAGAGACGCGATTACGGGAAGCGCGTCGTCGTAGAGGTGGAAGTTCTCGTGGATCTCCCAGCGCCGCACCATGTCGGCTGCGCAGGCGCGGGCACCGGCCGCGTCGCCGCCCATACCCCGCACGATGTCCTCGGTAAACGTCACCCACAGCTCCTCGTCGTGGACGAACTCCGGGTGTGAGCGGAGATCCTCCATTGCAGCAAGACGGGCCTCCTC
This sequence comes from Gaiella sp., assembly GCF_039915195.1. Taxonomy (GTDB): domain Bacteria; phylum Actinomycetota; class Thermoleophilia; order Gaiellales; family Gaiellaceae; genus Gaiella. The sequence goes on along the minus strand of NZ_JBDSNT010000004.1, from coordinate 98,508 downwards.
GTACTGACCCGGGTCGAGATCGAGCCCGTGCGCGAGCCCGACCCGCCGATATGCCTCTGGTCCGAGTTCAGGCCCGGGCTGCGAGAGCGTGAAGTCCACATCGAAGATGACGGCCCGCAGCATGGAACGAGGATAGTCGGCACGTCCCGGCCGACAGCGGACAGCCGGCCGACAGCCGACAGCCGACAGGAGGATGGGGTTGGCGGGGGAACCATGGGTTCCCCCGCCGTATCGGGGTGCCCAGATTCGAACTGGGGACCTCTCCGACCCGAACGGAGCGCGCTACCAGGCTGCGCCACACCCCGAGCGCCCACAGGGTACCCGCTCGGGCATCTCGGAGAGCGTGGTTCGTGCCTTCTAGACTGTGCGCGTGGCCCGCCGGGACGAGATCGTCGCATACGCCAACGCGCTCCTCGAGGTCGAGCGTTGGCCCGAGTTCGCCCCGCCGGGGCTGCAGGTCGTCGGGAACGACGAGGTGACTCTGCTCGTGTGCGGTGTCTCGAGCTCGCGTGAGCTGTTCGAGCGCGCCGGCGCAGAGGGAGCCGACATGATCCTCGTCCACCACGGGCTCTTCTGGCGCAACGAGCCGCTCCTCATCGACGCGCGACAGCGCGGCCGACTCGAGGCGCTCTTCGACGCCAAAGCATCGCTCGTCGCCTACCACCTCGCCCTGGATGCGCACACAACGCTCGGCAACTCCGCGCAGCTCGCCGCGCGTATCGGGGCGACGCCCGACGGGTCGTTCGGAGGAGTGGGCCTTGCCACCACTGTTCCGGGCGTCACCGTCTCGGAGTTGGCTCGGCGCGTCGCGGCGGCCACCGAGCGTGACCCGCTCGTGTTCGCGCACGGCCCGAACCGGATCGACCGCCTGGCGATCTCGACCGGCGCAGCCGGCTATGACCTGATCCGCGCGGCTCACGAGGGCTTCGACGCACTGCTTACCGGCGAGCCGGAGGAGCCGAACCTCGCAACGGCGCGTGAGCTCGGCATCCATCTCATTGCGGCGGGCCATCACGCGACGGAGCGATTCGGTGTCCAGGCACTCGCCGCCCACCTCGCGGAGACGTTCTCGATCGAGTGGCGCTATCTCGAGGTCGACAACCCGGTGTAGCTCCTGGTGGCGCGGGAGGCCGTCGGCGCAGCCATGGGAGGGGCGAGGCCCCAGATCGACAAGCAGGACGCAATCCTGTGTGCTCGCGGTACGCTCTCCCCTCGCGAGCACACAGGATTGCGTCCGTCCTCCTGCAGGAGTATCCTGAATGCAACCATGGTAAGAATCGGGAGGCAGGCCCGTTGACCCCTGTCATTGACAATCCGAGCGTCGAGTTAGCCCGACTGCGCGCCTTGCGCCGGCGGGCTTTTTTGATGCTCGAAGGAGGCACCGAATGGCGAATCATCTGACGCCCGAGGAGCTGTCGGTCGAGCTCGGCATCGACCGTGACGTGATCATCAAGCTGTGTATCGAAGAAGGTGTGCCGATCTACCACGGCAAGATCGACAAGCATCTTTTCCAGGTTCAGGCCGAAGCCGTCGGCCTGCCTGTCGTTCAGCACGCCTGAGCCGGCTCGCGCGCCGCGGAGCGTCGATTCTCCCCTGGGAGACGGCGCTTCGCCGCGCAGCGCTAGCTCTTCGAGCGTGCCCGCGGCTTCGCAGGCGCCTTCTTCTTCGGCGTTGCGGGCGTATGGCGTCCGACCTTGGCGGCGGCAACGCTCGCCTTGAGGGCCTCGAGCAGATCGACGGCCGGTGCGCGCTCGGGCTCGGCGTCCGCAACCGGTGTCAGCTCCTCGCCGTGGAGCTTCGCCTCGAGTAGCGCGCGAAGGTCACGCCGGTACGAGCTCGTCAGTGCGGTGGGATCGAACGTCCCCTCGAGGCTCTCGATGATCTGGTGGGCAAGCGCGAGCTCGGGGTTCTTGACCTCCGTCGTCCCGACTGCCTCGCTGATCTCCGCGTCCGAGTACACGTCCTCCGAGAGGAACAGCGTCTCGAGCACGAGCGCTTCGCCTCGCGACCGAACGAGGCAGAGCGACTCCCGGCCGGTGCGAACGAAACGCCCGAGAGCTCCCGTACCCGTCTCACTCATTGCCTCGAGAAGCAAGCGGTAGGGCCGCCGCTGAGCGGGGGTCGTACCCGGGACGAGAAAGTAGGCGCGATCGCGCCAGATCGAATCGACCTGCTCGACGGGCACGAATTGCGAGATCTCGATCGACCTCGAGTCGTCGTGGCCCTCGAGCGCCTCGAGCTCGGCCTCCTCGACCAGCACGAACTGGCCCTTCGACGCCTCCCACCCCTTCACGATCTCGTCAGGTGCGAGCTCGCGGTCGTGCTTGGGACAGAAGCGCTTCTGCTTGATCGGGGTCAGGCACTCACGATGCAGCAGCCGGAACGAGACGTCCGACTGGCGGGCGGCAGGCTTCGTCGCCGGCGCGAGTCCGACGGGGATGCTAACGAGGCCGAATGTGAGTGATCCGTTCCAGGTCGTACGCATGGCTCCTCGATCGATCGGGGACCGACCTCATTCTGCCCCGAAACTTCCGTTCCTGCACGCCGACGAGTAGATTGCCAACCGTGGACAGCAATCGCACGATCGCCCGTCTCTGGCGGGAAGCAGTCTCCGGAGAGCGCGAGGGGACGGCCTACCTTGTCCAGCATGGCGACCACTGGCACGAGGTGAGCTGGGGTCAGGCCGCAGCACGCGTGGAAAACCTCGCGAACGGCCTGCTGGCACGTGGGATCGTGAAGGGTGACGCGTTCGCGACGCTTGCCCGCACGACACTCGAATGGGCGCTGTTCGACTTCGCGCTGGCGCAGGTCGGGGCGGTCGGTGCCGGAATCTACGCGAACAGCTCGTCGAAGGACGTCGGCTACGTCCTCGCGCACTCGGAGGCGGTCGGCGTTCTCTGCGAGGACGCAACACAGGTCGAGAAGGTCGACGCGGAGCGCGCCTCCCTTCCGCGTCTCCGCCACATCCTGACGTTCGCCGACCTTGCCGCGCTCGAAGCAGAGGGTGTGGCGTTCAAGGCACAGCATCCGTCGGCGCTCGACGAGGCGATCGCCGCGATCGACGAGGACGACCTCTTTACGTTCATCTACACGTCGGGGACGACCGGACCGCCGAAGGCCTGCATGATCCGACACAGGAACTACTACGCGATGGTCTCGGTCGTCGACCGCCTCCCGGGCTACTTCCACGGGAACGACTTGATGTTGCTCTACCTCCCGTTGGCGCACAACTTCGGCCGCCTGATGCACCTCGCCGGCCCGTACGTCGGCTACACCACGGCGTTCCTCCCGGATCCGCTCAAGACCGCCGACGCACTGACGACGCTCGGCCCGACGGTGCTACCGAGTGTCCCGCGCGTGTACGAGAAGATCCATACCGCGATCGTCAGTGCCATCGACGAGGCGACGGGCGCAAAGCGCCGACTGGCCGAGTGGTCACTCGTCGTCGGCAGGGAGGCGAGCGCGCGGGAGGCTGCTGGAAATCCCGTCACGGGAGCGCTTGCGTTGAAGCTGCGTGTCGCCGACAAACTCGTGTTCACAAAGATTCGCGCTCGCCTCGGCGGACGTCTCCGCACGCCCATCTCCGGCGGAGCGCCCCTCTCGAAGGAGATCGAGGAGTTCTTCGACGCGATCGGGATCCGCATCCTCGAGGCCTACGGGCTGACCGAGTGCACGACGGGCGTCACGACGAACACGCCCCAGAACTGGCGTTTCGGCACCGTCGGGCAGGCGTTCCCCGGCACCGAGCTTCGTCTGGCCGAAGACGGCGAGCTGCTCGTCAAGAGCGAAACCGTCTTCGCCGGTTACTACAAGGAGCCGGAGGCGACCGCAGATGTCCTCGACGCCGACGGCTGGGTGCACACGGGCGACATCGCGGAGATCGACGCGGACGGGTTCGTGACGATCACCGATCGCAAGAAGGACATCCTCGTCACCGCGGGTGGCAAGAACATCGCCCCGCAAAACATCGAGAACGACCTGAAGGCCTCGAAGTACGTCTCGCAGGCGGTCGTCGTGGGAGATCGCCGGCCGTATCCCGCAGCGTTGATCACGCTCGACGCGATCGAGATCGGGAAGTGGGCCGACGCTCAGGGCATCGCGGATGGCCCGGACGAACTCGCCTCCGACGACCGTGTCCGTGAACTCATCCAGGTAGTCGTCGACGACACGAACCGCGACCGATCACGTTACGAGCAGATCAAGCGCTTCGCGATCCTGCCGCGCGACTTCACGATGGAGCACGATGAGATGACGCCGACCCTGAAGCTGAAGCGAAAGCCGATCCTGGAGCACTTCGCTGACGTCGTCGAGTCACTCTACGACGCGTAACGCTCGACACCCGAACGGAGCGGGCTAGAGACGACGCGCGCCGACCCAGCCCGAGCGGTAGATGCTCGAGATCTTGACCACATCGCCGGTCTGGGGCGCGTGGATGTACTGGGAACCGCCGATGTAGATGCCCATGTGACCGAGGCCGTTGTAGAACACGAGGTCGCCCGGCTGAAGATCCGACTGGGAAAGCGGCGTTCCGTAGTTGTAGATCGAGGCGGCGTGATGCGGGAGGGAAACGCCGACCTGCGCAAAGACGTACGCAACGAGACCTGAGCAATCGAAGCCGCTCGGACTCATACCACCCCAGAGGTAGGGAACGCCGAGGTATTGCATCGCGATGGCGACGACACCACCGTACTTCGCGGGCGAAGCGGTCGGAATGAGCTCCTCGGCGCTGTCCTGCGGGGCGATCGACGAGGAGGAATCCGGGGCGACGGTCGCCTGCGCTGTCTGCGTCGCCTGCGCTGCCTGAGCTGCCTGAGCTGCCTGAGCGCGGGAAGCGGACTCCGCCGCGCGCGCCTGTGCGTCGAGTCGCGCTCTTGCCTGAGCCTCGATCTGGGCCTGACGTCGGGCCTCTTCGGCCTGGAGCTGGCGGATCTCACTCTGCAGCCCGGCGAGCATCCGCTGCTGCTGTGCAATCTGGCTCTCGATCGCCCGCTGTTGGCTCGCCCGCTGCGCGACGATCCGTTCCTGCGAGATGCGCGCGCGTTTCAGGTTCGTGCGGCGCTGCTTGACCTCCTTGCGGAACTGCGTCACATCCTTGAGAACTTTCGCGTCCTGACTGCCGACGCGCTGCACCATGTCGAGGCGCCCGAGGAGATCGTCGAGGCTCTCGGCTCCGAGAATGACCTCGACCGCACCGCCGCCGTCGCCGTTCACGTACAGCGCCCGCAACCTGTCTGCGATGTGCTCCTGTGCTACACCGAGACTCTTCCTCGCAACGACGAGATGTCGTGCGTTCGAACTCAGATCGGCGTCGATCTCCTTCAACTGCACGTTCGCGTAGTTATACGTCTCGATCGCCTGCTCGAGTTGCGGGTGTGCCGCCTCGATCTGGGCCAGAACCGCCTGAGCCTGCGCTCGCTTCGACTTGATCGACGGATCGGCAGTCGATGAGGAGGCGAGGGTCAGGACCGAAAGACAGACCACCGCAACGGCGAGGATTTTGGCCGGAGCCTGTCGCGTTCTCGAACTATTCATAAGCCGGTTCGATCGTCGAAAGGCACCTCCAAAAGCGGCGAAGCCCATCCGAGGGGCGCACTCTAGCAGCGCTCGCGGCCGACTGCAACCGGGAAGGTAGTGAAACCCCTGTAAATTACCGCTTTCTGGCCCGTTGACGGCGGCGGTTTTGCTACGGTCTACGCCTTGTGCGAGCGCTGAACTCACGATGGCCGCTGCTCGCGGCGGCTGTCGCAACCGGCGCTCTGGTCACCGTCTCGACACCGTCCGCAGGCGGCGCCGAAGCCGCGCCGGCGCTCGCCGAACGGGTGGCAGCGCTTGGACGCTCGGAGTCTGCGATCCTCCTCGAGCTCTATGCGGCAGAGTCGGCGCTTGCGCGCGCGCGGAGCGACGCGGCGGCGCTCACCGAGCGATCCGCGCTCCTCGAGCAGAACGAGCGGAGCCTCGCCGCTCGCACGGAGATCGTCCGCCGCTCCCTCAAAGCGTCGCAGGCGCGCGTGGCGATGCTCCTGCGCGCGCTCTACATCCAGGGCGAGCCCGATCCGATCTCGGTGATTCTGGGCGCCACATCGCTCGAGGAGGCGGTCGCGGGGATCGAGGGCCTTTCGCGAGCGACGGCCCAGAACCGGCGGCTCAGCGTCGAGGCCACGGCCCACGCCCGGAAGCTCGTCGGACTCAAGACGCAGCTCGCCGAGGAGCGCACGAACCTGACACGCGCCGAGAATGCCGCGCGCGCGAGCGTTGCGCACCTCGAAGCAGCCGTAGCGGGGCGAAGCGCAACCGTTGCCGCAGTTCGCCGCGCGCGATCGCTGACGACGACGCGACTCGCGGCGCTCGAGGCGCAAGCGCAGGCAGCCGAGCGCCGATCGGCCAGGATCGCGTCGACCGCCGCGACGCAGACGACCACCGAGGCCGCTTCCGCGCAAAGCGCGTCCGAGGACGCTCCGGTGCCGGAGGCGGCGGCACCTTCTGCCTCACCGATGCAGGGGACGCGCACCCTCGTCGCCGACGCTGTCGCGTATCACCTCCCGGGGAGGACGGCCAGCGGCCTGCCCGTCGGTGTGGGCGTGATCGCCGTCGACCCGAGCGTGATCCCCCTCGGCACGCGGGTCTTCGTGCCCGGATACGGGCCAGCGGTCGCGGCGGACGTGGGCACGGCAATCAAGGGCAACATCATCGACCTCTGGATGCCGAGCACGGCGCAGGCGCGAGCCTGGGGACGACGCACGGTCACGATCACGATCTACGGGTGAGCTTGTGAGGATTCGGGTATGTCTCGCTGCGCTCGCCGTGGCGTGCGTCCTCGGTGCCGCGGCCACGGCGCTCGGCGCAAATGGCCTCGAGCCACGACTGACGAAGGCGTTGACCGGGACATCCCTGTCGCTCGGCAAGACGGCCGCCCTGGCGATCGACATGTCGAACGGCGAGACGATCTACGCCCACAACAGCGACGTTCCGTTGGCCCCCGCCTCGAACGAGAAGATCCCCGTCTCCTTCGCAGCCCTCACGCGCCTGGGGACGGGATACCGCTTTCACACCGAGGTCTACGGCGTCGGGCGGCGCGCCGGGTCGGCGTGGGACGGCGACCTCGTACTCAAGGGCTTCGGCGATCCGACGCTCGCCTCGGCCGACATCGACCGACTCGCCGCAACGATCCGCGGGCGCGGCATCCGTTCGGTCACGGGCAGGATCCTCGGCGACGAGACGTTCTATGACTCGAGGCGGGCGGTGGCCGGGTGGAAGTCGACCTTCCTCCTCCGTGAGACGCCGCCGCTCTCGGCCCTGATCGTCGATCGCGCACAGGGCTGGCCGGCGCTCTCGCCGCCCCTGCTCGCCGCTCGGGCGCTTCGTGACGCTCTCGGGCGACGTGGTGTCGTCGTGGCTGGACGCCCGGGACTCGGCGTCGCTCCCGCTGCGGCGACGACACTCGCCTCGGACACGTCCGACCCCCTCGCAGGGGTCGTGAAGCACATGAACCAGGAGAGCGACAACTTCTATGCAGAGATGCTGCTCAAGCAACTCCCCGCAGCCGCGGGCCAGGCCGGCACGTCGGCGGGCGGCGGTAAGATCGTGATCGCGACGATGCGGGCGGCGGGGATCCCGGTCGCAGGGGTGCGTATCGTCGACGGGTCGGGCCTCTCGAGCCTCGACCGCCTCACGGCGGCAGCCCTCGTAGGCGTGCTCCGTGCCGGGGCCACAGATCCGTCCATCGCGCGCGCGTTCGTCGACTCCCTCGCCGTCAGCGGCAACAGCGGCACGTTGGGCGATCGCCTCCCGGCCCTTCGTGGCGTCGTGAAGGGGAAGACCGGCACGACGAACCTCGCCTGCACGCTGTCCGGGCTGATCGGGGCAAAGATCGTGTTTGCGGTGCTCCAGAACGGGAACCCGGTGCCGTCGTGGGCGGCTCGGGGCGCGCAAGATCGGTTCGTGACGATCCTTGCTACAACGACGCCGATCGGCTGAGTGAAGGCAATGGCGACCGGCTTCAGCCGGTCGCCAGAGTTACTCGATCAGACTACGAGCCGTCGAGGAGCGCCCGCAACTCGGCTTCGCCGAGGATCGGGATGCCCGCCTTCTCAGCCTTCGCCGCCTTCGAGCCGGGGCTCTCGCCCACGATCACGCCCGTCGTCTTCTTCGAGACCGAATCCGACACCTTCGCGCCGAGCGCCTCGAGGGCGGCCTTGGCTTCCTCGCGCGTGTAGCCGTCGAGGGTGCCCGTGATCACGTACTGCGAGCCGGTCAGCGGGCCGACGACGGCGCGCTCGGCCTCCCCCACCTCGAACTGCAGCCCGAGCGAGCGTAGATCATCGACGAGGGCCTGATTCTCCTCGTCGGCGAACCATTCGGCGATCAGCTCGGCGCGATCGGGCCCGATTCCCTCCGCCTCCTCGAGGTCCTCCTGCGTCGCGCCGACAAGCGCGTCGATCGTGCCAAAGTGCCTCGCGAGATTGCGCGCGAGCACCCACCCCACCTTCGGCATGTTGAGACCGAAGAGGACGCGTGAGAACGGCTGCGCTCTCGACCGCTCGATCGCAGCGACCGCATTCGTCGCAGAGATCTCGCCGTAGCCCCCGATCTCGAGCAGCTGCTCCGACGTGAGCCGATAGAGGTCGGGCATCGAGCGCAACAGCCCCTCGTCCCAGAGCTTGCGCACGAACTGCTCGCCCACGCCCTCGATGTCCATCGCGGCGCTGACCCAATGGATCAACGTCTCGAGGCCACGCGAGGGGCACGCACGATTGGGGCAACGATGCTTGACCTCCCCCTCGGGCTTCACGACCTCGATCCCGCAGAGCGGACAGTGCGACGGCATCTTCCATTCGACGGTTCCGGGCCGATGCTCGCCTGCCGGCCCGACGACCTGCGGGATCACATCGCCGGCGCGCTGCACGATCACGAGGTCGCCCTCGCGAATCCCCTTACGGTTGATGTCCTCCTCGTTATGCAGGGTCGCGCTCGTGACGGTGACACCGCCGACCTGGACGGGCTCGAGTTCGGCCCACGGGTTCAGCGCGCCCGTCCGCCCGACCCGGATGTGGATGCGCGTCAACGTCGTGATCGCCGTCGAGGGTGCCCACTTGAACGCCCGTGCCCACCGCGGCCGTTCGTGCAGCGCTCCGAGGCGCTGCTGCTGCGCGAAGGAGTCGACCTTGATCACGATGCCGTCGATCTCGTAGTCCAGGTCAGCCCGGTGGCTCTCCCAGGCCTCGCACGCGCTCGCAACCTCCGCGATCGTCTCGAAGCGCTCTGCGTGCGGGTTCGTCCGGAAGCCCCGCTCGCGCAGCCAGCCGAGCATCTCGAAGTGCGTCACGGGCGTCGCGCCCTCGTGGATACCGGCGCCGTAGATCCAGAGCGACAGCGGCCGCTCGGCGGTGATCGCCGGGTTCAGCTGACGGAGCGATCCCGCCGCGGCGTTGCGGGGGTTAGGTGCCTCCTTCTTGCCTGCGTCGATCTGGGCGGCATTGAACCGCGCGAAACCCGAGAGCGGGAAGTAGACCTCTCCCCTCGCCTCGAAGAGCGGCAGTGGTCTCTCACCGTCCGGCACCCGCATGCGCAGCGGGACCGCCTCGATCGCGCGGACGTTCGCGGTCACGTCCTCACCTCGGAACCCGTCACCACGCGTTGCTGCGCGCACGAGCACGCCCTCCTCGTAGATGAGCGAGATCGCGGACCCGTCGATCTTCGGCTCGATCACGTAGGCGACCGGCTCGTCGGTGCCGAGACGCTTCTGCACGTCCGCCGCCCACTTCTCGAGCGCCTCGCTCGTCGTCACCTTCTCGAGCGATCCCATCGGAGTGAGGTGCTCGACCTTCGTGAAGCCTGCTGCGGGGGCGGCACCGACCCGCCTCGTGGGTGAGTCCGCAGCGATCAGCTCGGGATGCTCGTCCTCGAGTGACTGCAGTTCGTCGTAGAGCGCGTCATAGGCCGCGTCGGGGATCTCGGGGTCGTCGAGGACGTGGTACCTGTAGGCGTGGTGCTCGATCACTCGCCGGAGCTCATCGATCCGTGCCGAGGCGTCAGACAAGCGCGAGGATCTCCCCCGGATGCTGAACGAGGGCATCCGGCCCTACAGCAAGAAGCCGTTCGTCGGGATGGATCCCACCCCAGCCAACCGCTATCGAGTACGCGCCCGCGGCGTTCCCGGCGTTGATGTCGAACGGCGAGTCGCCCACGTAGACCGCCTCGTCCGGGGTCGCACCGAGACGGCGCAGGGCCTCGAGCACCGGGTCGGGATCAGGCTTGTGCCGCTCGGTGTCGTCGGAGCCGATGAGAACGTCGGTCAACTCGGCGAGAAACGGGAACCGGTCGAAGGCGAGGTGAACGGTCGAGCGCCGCTTTGCTGTCACGATCCCGAGCTGGTGTCCGCGCTCGACGAGCTCGCGCAGGAGCTCGGGGATCCCGTCGAACGTCTCGAGCGTCGCGTGCAACGGCTCGTTGTGGGCACGATAGACGTCGATCAGTTCGTCGACGCGATCAGGGTCGAGGTCACGCATCTGAGACACGAGCCCTTGTCCACCGATGGCTGCACGCACAGCCTCCTCATCGGGCTCGCGGCCAAGAACGGTGACAGACGCATGGCGCATCGAGGCCATGATGATCGGCCCAGAGTCGATCAGCGTGCCATCGAGGTCGAAGAGGATGACGCGGTAGCGCACCGCCCGATCGTATCGACGCCAGCACGCGTCACTCGTGAGACGCGTACTCGACTCCCACGAGGTACAGCCCATGCGGAGGCGAGGTCGCCCCACCCTCTGACCGGGGCCGACCGTCGAGAAGCCGAGCAAACCGCTCCGGGCTGCTCTGCAGCATCGTCCCGACGAGCGTCCGCACCATGTGCCGTAGGAACGAGTCAGCCGTGACCGTGAAATGCAGGTGGTCGCCGCGCCGTTCCCAGGCCGCCTCGCGGACGATCCGCACGAACACCTCGTGCTGGCTCTCGACCGGCGTGAACGCCGTGAACTCGTGCTCCCCCGGGAGCAAAGCGGCACATTCCTGCAGTCGCTCGAGCTCGACGGGTCGCGGCCACCAGAGCGAGCTCCGAACCTCGAGCGCCGACCGCGCGGGGCGATTGAGCACGACGTAACGGTACGAGCGCGCCGTGGCCGAGAAGCGCGCATGGAAGCCCTCGGGCGCATCCTCGACCGCGAGCACCGAAACGTCCGCGGGCAGAGCCGTGTTCAGTGCCTCGGCAGCCTTCACGGCCGGCGCGCCGGCCGTGACGTGCACGCTTGCGACCTGCCCGGTCGCGTGAACCCCCGTGTCGGTGCGGCCGGCAACCGCCAGGTCGCTCCAGCCGCGAGGGTAGATGACGTCGAGCGCCTCGCGCAGAGCGCCCTCGACGGTTCGCTGGTCGGGCTGCCTTGCCCAACCATGGAACGCGCCGCCGTCGTACTCGAGTGTGAGCCTGAGCAGTGCCACGGCCGATCGTTGTACCAGGCTTCTACCGCTCTGGAGCGGGATCGACCTCGAGCACGAGTTCGTCGACGGCACGGACGATGATGCTCGAGCCCGGTTCGATCGTCGCACGGGAGCGAGCACCCCAGATCTCCCCGTCGACCCGCACCTGCCCGGTCTCCTCGGGCGTCCCCGCCGTGAGGCGCGACGACGCGACGCCACGGCGCCCGACGAGTGCCTCCACCCCGACTGCCGGAGGCCCCTCGCGGCGCTGTCGACGCGACCACCACAGGAAGACGAGAACCTCGACGACATCGATCACGATGGCAACGACGACGACGACGACGTTCCAGGGCGACGAGAGGAACAGGAGCGCGAAGATGAGCGCGATCAGCGTGAGCATGCGTGAAGCGTACGGGTCGGCATGAGGGTCAGGGAGCACTGGTCCCGCGAGAACGACGAGGGGCGCCCGCGGGCGCCCCTCGAATCAGCTTCGACCGTGTCAGGTCAGGCAGCAGCAGCCGGGTCATAATCGACGAACTCGAGCAACACCATCGGCGCTGCGTCACCCGGGCGCGGCCCGAGCTTGACGATGCGCGTGTAGCCACCGTTCCGCTCCGCGAAGCGCGGAGCGACATTCAGGAACAGGTGGTGCACGACATCGTTCGAGCGAAGCTCAGCCATCGCCTGGCGTCGCGCGTGAAGGTCACCACGCTTGCCGAGCGTGACCATCTTCTCGGCGTACGGCTTGACCGCCTTCGCCTTCGCCTCGGTCGTCTTGATCCGGCCGTGCTGAATCAGCGCGCCTGCGAGATTGGAGTACAGCGCCTTGCGGTGAGCTGAATCCCGGCCGAGCTTCTTGCCTGCGCGTGCGTGTCGCATGACTTAAACGAGCTCCTCGCCCTTGAGTGTCAGCCCGTGGGCGGCGAGGGTCTCGCGCACCTCCTCGACCGACTTGCGACCGAAGTTCGGGATCGCGGCGAGCTCGGCCTCGGACTTGGAGGTGAGATCGCCGATCGTTTCGATGCCGACGCGCTTGAGGCAGTTGTAGGAACGGACACCGAGCTCGAGCTCCTCGATCGGGAAGTTCTCCATCCCGTGCGAGGTCGACGCCTCGGCAGCTGCCTCGATCGCAGCTTCGCTGAAGCCCTCGATCGCGTCGAGATCGGTGAAGATCGCGAGCTGCCGAATCAGGATGTCTGCGGCCTGACCGATGGCATCACGCGGCTCGATCGAACCGTCCGTCGTAACGTCGAGGACGAGCTTGTCGAAGTCGGTGCGCTGACCGACACGAGCGGACTCGACCTCGTACGCGACCCTACGCACCGGCGAGAAGATCGAGTCGATCGGAATCACACCGATCGTCATGGTCTCCGTGCCACGATTCACGTCGGCCGGCATGTAGCCGCGGCCACGACCGATCGTGAGCGTCATCTCGAGCTTGCCCTTCGCGGCGAGCTGAGCGATCTCGAGCTCCGGGTTGAGAATCTCGAGGTCGGCGGGCGCCTCGATGTCGGCAGCGGTGACGATGCCGGGACCCTTCTTGGAGATGTGCACCTCGACCTCGGGTGACTCGCCGTGGAGCAGGCAGATCAGGCTCTTGAGATTGAGGATGATGTCGGTGACGTCCTCGCGCACGCCGGGGAGCGTCGTGAACTCGTGCGACACGCCCTCGATCTTCACCGCGGTCACAGCCGTCCCCTCGAGTGACGAAAGTAGGACGCGGCGGAGCGAGTTACCGAACGTGTAGCCGAATCCGCGGTCGAGGGGCTCGATCGCGAACACGCCGCGATGATTGTCGCCCTCTTCGCTGACGATGCGGGGAATCTGGAATTCCATCAGGCTTGAACGAGTTGCCAATGCGATCCTTTCGTGTTCTTCACAGCGGGCGAGCGGCCGGGGTTGCGCCTCACCCATACGGTCCAGAGAGGCGTGCCTCTCCGAGGTCTACTTCGAGTACAGCTCGACGATGAGTGACTCCTGCACGGGGGTGTCGATCTCCGCCCGCTCGGGCCAGCGAAGCACCTTGCCGGCGAGACCCTCGTGATCTGCCTGCAGCCACGGTGCAACGGAGGCGGTGAGGTCGGTCGCGTCGCGCACGAGCGGCGCCGCAGCACTGCCCGACTTCAACGTGATCACGTCGTTCGGGCGAACGGCGAAGCTCGGGATGTTGACCCGACGGCCGTTGACCTGAAAGTGGCCGTGGCGAACGAGCTGCCGCGCCTGTGCGCGGGAGCCCGCGAAGCCGAGCCGGTAAACGACGTTGTCGAGACGGGTCTCGAGCATCCGAAGCAGGTTCTCGCCGGGGGCGCCGAGGCCCTTCGTTGCCTTCTCGTAGGTGTTGCGGAACTGCTTCTCGAGCAAACCGTAGTAGCGGCGCGCCTTCTGCTTCTCGCGCAGCTGCAGCAGGTACTCGCTCTGCTTGATCCGGCCGCGGCCATGCTCACCCGGCGGATAGGAGCGGCGCTCGATGGCGCACTTCTCGGTCAGGCAGCGCTCGCCCTTGAGGAACAGTTTGATGCCCTCGCGGCGGCAGAGCCGACACTTGGGGCCGAGGTCGCGAGCCATTAGACGCGCCTCCGCTTCTTCTGCCGGACGCCATTGTGCGCCTGCGGGGAGACGTCCTTGACGCCCAGGATCTCGAGCCCGGCTGCCTGCAGCGAGCGAATCGCCGTCTCGCGGCCGGAGCCCGGCCCCTTGACGAAGACCTCGACCTTCTGCAAACCGTGCTCCATTCCCTTGCGTGCGCAGTTGTCCGCCGTGACCTGTGCTGCGAACGGCGTGGACTTGCGCGAACCCTTGAACCCGGCCGATCCGGCCGACTCCCAGGCGATCACGTTTCCATCCTTGTCCGTGAGCGACACGATCGTGTTGTTGAACGATGTCTTGATGTGGGCCTGGCCGATCGCGATGTTCTTCTTGACGCGCCGGCGCGTGCGACCGCGAGCAGCCGCTGCTTTACGAGGAGGTGCCATCTACTTCCCCTTCTTCCCGCGTCCGACCGTCTTCTTCGGGCCCTTGCGTGTACGAGCGTTGGTCTTGGTGCGCTGGCCGCGAGCCGGAAGTCCACGACGATGCCGGATGCCGCGATAGCAGCCGATCTCGGCCAGTCGCTTGAGTGCCTGGGATCGTTCGCGACGCAGGTCACCCTCGACCTCGACGTGGTCGTCGATGTAGGCGCGGAGCTTCGTGATCTCGTCGTCGGTCAGATCCTTGATCTTTTGGTCGGGATCGAGCGCGAGCGCCTTGCAGATCTTCTGCGCGGTCGACTGGCCGATGCCGTAGATGTAGGTGAGCCCGATCTCGAGACGCTTCTGATTCGGGAGGTTGACGCCTGCGATGCGAGCCATTAGTGGTTCTCAGCCCTGCCTTTGCTTGTGCCGTGGGTTGACGCAGATCACCATGGTGCGCCCATGCCGCTTGATCACGCGGCAGCGCTCACACATTGGCTTGACTGATGGGCGGACTTTCATCGTGAATTCCTCGGTGGCGGTTGTGTGGTGACGAGTCAGCGGTGTCGGAACGTGATACGGCCGCGTGTGAGATCGTAGGGAGAGAGCTCGACCTTGACTCGGTCGCCAGGGAGAATGCGAATGTAGTGCTTGCGCATCTTCCCGGAGATCGCGGCGAGAACCACATGTCCTTCATCGAGCTGCACCCTGAACATCGTGCTCGGGAGCGCCTCGACGACCTCGCCTTCGACCTCGATCTTCTCTTCCTTGACTGCCACCCTTCCCTCGCGCGAACGTCTTGTGGTGATGGAGCCCCCGCTTCGGGGGCACGAACGAAAACGGTGAAACCGAACCGTCTGACGAATCCCATTGCGCAGCGAGACGGCCACGCCGCGGGCCGCTTACTGTAGCAAACTCGCAGTCTCGACCGCGATTCCGACGCGCGGGGTGAGAATGCGAGGTCCCGATGCTGCGATTGCGACCGTGTGCTCGAAGTGCGCGGCGAGCGAGCCGTCTTCCGTCGAGATCGACCAACCGTCGTCGTGGAGGTAGACCTCAGGCGATCCGACCGTGATCATCGGCTCGATCGCGATCGTCATCCCGGCCGTGAGCTTCGGTCCTCGGCCGGGCTGGCCGAAGTTCGGCACGTGCGGATCCTCGTGGTAGTGCCGGCCGACGCCGTGACCGACGAGGCTTCGAACGACGGAGAAGCCCGCTTGTTCGACCACCGTCTGGACGGCGAACGAGACGTCCCCGATCCGGTTCCCCGGCTGCGCCTGCGCAATACCGGCCGCTAGGGCCGCCTGGCAGGTGTCGAGAAGGCGCTGCGCCTCCGGGTCGATCTCCCCGACGCCGAACGTGTACGCGCTGTCGCCGAACGCCCCCTCGAGGACGATCCCGACGTCGATCGTGACCAGGTCACCGTCCCTGACGACATAGGGGCCTGGGATCCCGTGGACGACCATCGAGTTCGGGGAGATGCAGATCTCGGCGGGGTATGTCCCGTGGTAGCCCTTCGAGGCGGAGACGCCGCCGTGCGCGGTGACGAACGCGCCGGCGATGTCGTCGAGCTCACCCGTCGTGATGCCCGGGCGCAGGTGCTCGCCGACATGGGAGATCGTCGCGGCGACGAGGTCACCTGCGCGCGCGATCCGCTCGATCTCCTCTGGCCCCTTGCGGATGATCACCGGGCGACCTGACGGAGAGCGTCCTCGATCTCGGCAAAAACGTCGTCGACACCCCGATCCGCAGCGAGGGTGTGAAGCGTTCCGGCGGCGATGTACCGCTCGATCACCGGCTCGGTCTGCTCGTGATAGATAGCGAGCCGCCGTGCCATCACCTCGGGCGTATCGTCTGTCCGACCTTCCTCGTGGGCGCGCCCGAGCGCGCGAACGGTCGCCGTCTCGTCATCGAGGTCGAAGAAGAGCACCGTGTCGAGCGGCCTTCCGATCGCCTCGAGCATCTGGTCGAGCTCCTCTGCCTGGAGGAGATTGCGCGGGAAGCCGTCGAGGACGAAACCGCGGCTCGCATCATCCCGTGAGAGCCGCTCACGGATGAGGGCGACGGTCAGCTCGTCCGGGACGAGCTCGCCAGACGCGAGAATCGGCTCGACCTGGCGGCCGAGATCCGTTCCTTCTGAGATCGCGGCACGAAACATGTCCCCTGTCGAGACGTGAGGGATGCCGTGGGCTGCGCAGATCCGCTTCGCCTGCGTGCCCTTCCCGGATCCCTGTGGCCCGAGAACGAGGACGTTGATCGTGGCTATTTGAGGAAGCCCTCGTAGTTGCGCATCATCATCTGACTCTCCATCTGGCGCATGGTGTCGAGTGCAACGCCAACCGCAATCAGCACGGACGTACCGCCGAGGGCGCCGGAGCTCGCCTGGGAGAACCCGAAGAAGCGGATGAAGAGGCTTGGCGAGATAGCGACCAGCGCGAGGAAGAGCGCGCCGGGAAGGGTCAGCCGCGTCATCACGCGGTCGAGGTACTGCGCCGTCGGCGGGCCAGGCCGGATGCCGGGGATATAGCCGCCGTACTTGCGGAGGTTGTCGGCTTGCTCCACGGGGTTGAACTGCACCGCTGTGTAGAAGTACGTGAAGAGGATGATCAGCGAGGCCTCGATCAGCAGATACGTGATGTTGCCGGGCTGGAAGTGATCGTTGATGAACTCCTGCGTCGCCGGAAAGTACTGCGCGATCGTCGCCGGGAACGCGAGCAGAGCAGCCGCGAAGATGACCGGGATCACTCCGGCCATGAGGATGCGTAGCGGCAGATACGTCGCGCCGCCCGTCGTCATCCGCCTGCCTACCTGGCGGCGCGCGTACTGGATGGGGATCCGACGCTGCCCTTCCTGGACGAACACGACGGAGGCGACGATGGCAAGAGCGATGAGCGGGAAGAAGATGCGCTCCATCGGCCCGCCGTTCCACCAGGCGCTGATCCCGATCGGAAGGCTCGTGAGGATGGAGGCAAGGATGAGGATCGAGATGCCGTTGCCGATCCCGCGCTTCGTGATCTGCTCGCCGAGCCACATCAGGAGAACGGTGCCCGTCGTCAACGAGACGACGATGAGCGTCATTCGGCCGGCGTTGGCCTCGAGCGCGTCCTGCCGCTGAAAGAGCACCGCGTAACCAAAGGCCTGCAGCGCGGCGAGCACGACCGTGAGATACCGCGTGTACTGGTTGATCTTGGCGTACCCGGACTCGCCTTCCTTCTGCAGTTCGGCGAGCTTCGGCACGGCGACCGTCATCAACTGCACGATGATCGACGCCGTGACGTACGGCATGATCCCGAGCGCGAAGAGGGAGAACTGCGAGAGTGCACCACCGGAGAACAGGTTCAAAAGCCCGAGAATCGAGCCTCCCTGGCCGTTGAAGTAGTTCTCGATCGCGGCCGCGTCGACGCCCGGGGCAGGCAGCCACGACCCCAGCCGATAGATGGCAAGGATGAACGCCGTGAAGAGAATTCGACGTCGAAGTTCAGGGACGCGCCAGGCGTTTCCGAGCCAGCTCAGCATTACTCAGCGGTTGCCTCGTCGGCCGCAGCCTCGGGTGCCTCCTCGACGATCTCGACCGCGACATCTTCGACCGCAGCCTCCTCGGCCGCGTGGGGCCGCTTCGCCTTGGCCCTCTTCGGCTTCTTGGCGACGGGCTCGCCGCGCAACCACGTGACCGTTCCGCCCGCTGCCTCGATCTTCTCCTTCGCGGTCTTCGAGAAGCCGTGTGCCGTGACGCTGAGGCTCTTCGTGAGATCACCGGAGGCGAGGATCTTGATGTCGATCTTCGTGTTCTTGATCAACCCGGCCTCGACGAGTGCGTCGGGAGTCACCTCGGCGCCCGCTTCGAAGCGGGCCTCGAGGTCACGGAGGTTGACGGGCTGCGTGTAGGTGCGGAATGGCCCGATCGGCATTGCGTCGGCAGACGTGTTCCCCCGGAGCTTCGGGAGCTGCATGTCGATCGGCATCTGCCCACCCTCGAACCCGGCCGGCATCATGTGCGACCCGGAGCGTGACTTCTGGCCCTTGATCCCGCGACCGGAGTAGCGGCCCTTGCCGGAGCCCATGCCGCGGCCGACCCGCTTGCGTGCCTTGCGCGGCTGTGCCGGCTTGAGGCTGTGGAGATTGAGCTCCTCGGCCATGTCTACGCGTCCTTCCCTTCGACCTTGACGAGATGAGCAACGTGGCGCAACTGGCCGGCCAGCTCGGCGCACTCGGTGTGCTCCGCGCTGCGACCGATCTTGCCGAGGCCGAGCGCCCTGATGGTGCCGTGGTGCGCCTTGCTCTGGCCGATCGTGCTCCTGATCTGAGTGACTTTCACCGTGGTCATGCCGGCACCTCCACCGCGTCAGCGTCGGAAGGCGCCTCGGCCTCAGCAGCAGCGGCGGCCGCAGCGGCCACCGTGACTGCGTCGTACCCACGCGGCAGCGGCAGCACTTCACGGATCGTCTTGCCGCGCTGCCGTGCGATGTCCTCCGGCCGCCGCAGGTGCTTGAGCCCGTCCACGGTGGCCTTCGCCATGTTGATCGGGTTCGTCGTGCCTAGGCTCTTCGCGAGAACGTCACGGATACCGGCGAGCTCGAGGACGGCACGCACTCCGCCGCCCGCGATGACGCCCGTACCCTCACTTGCGGGCCGGAGGAAGACGCGTGCAGCTCCGAACTCGCCGAGGATCTCGTGCGTGATCGTGGTGCCGTGCTTCGGCACCGTGAACATGTTCTTCTTCGCGTCGTCGACGGCCTTGGAGATGGCGAGCGGAACCTCGCGCGCCTTCCCGTATCCGACGCCGACCCGATCGGTCTCGTCCCCGACGACAACGAGTGCCGTGAACGAGAACCGCCGGCCGCCCTTGACGACCTTGGCGACGCGGTTGATCTCGATCACGCGTTCCTTCAACTCGCGCGTCTCAGCTACCCCAAACGTGCTCAAAACTCAAGTCCTCCTTCGCGCGCGCCGTCGGCGAGCGCCTTGACACGGCCGTGGTAGAGGTAGCCGCCGCGATCGAAGACACAGGCGGTAATGCCT
Source organism: Gaiella sp. (assembly GCF_039915195.1). Lineage (GTDB taxonomy): Bacteria > Actinomycetota > Thermoleophilia > Gaiellales > Gaiellaceae > Gaiella. The sequence continues at coordinate 79,132 of NZ_JBDSNT010000004.1, read as the reverse complement.
GCTGCCTTCGCGGACGCGGCGAGCTGCTTGCCCACCTCGGCTGCCTGTTCTGACTTGTTGCCGGAGAAGTCCTTCAGCTGGAGCCAGCCGGCGGCCGCCAGCGTGCGTGCCTCCCGGTCGTCGATCAACTGGGCGAAGATGCCCTTGTTCGAGCGGAACACGGCGAGACGCGGCCTTTCGGCCGTTCCCGCAACCTTGCCGCGAATGCGGCGATGGCGGCGAAGCCGTGCTTCGCGCGTCGACAGAGAGCTCATGCGCGCTTCCCAACCTTTCTCCGAACCTGCTCGTCGCGATAGCGGATTCCCTTGCCCTTGTAGGGCTCGGGCGGCCGCACCTTGCGGATCTCGGCGGCGATCTGTCCGACCGCCTGCTTGTCAGTGCCCTTGACGATGATCTGCGTGGGGATCGGCACCTCGAAGCTGATGCCGTCGCGCGGCGTGATCGTCACGGAGTGCGAGTAGCCGACGGCGAGCTCGAGGTCGCTGCCCTTGAGCTGTGCGCGGTACCCGACGCCCTGGATCTCCAGGTGCTTTTCGAATCCCTTCGTGACGCCCTCGACCATGTTTGCGACGAGCGTGCGCGTGAGTCCGTGCAGCGCGCGATCGTCTCCCCGGTCGGTGGGTCGCGTGACGTTGAGGACGCCGTCCTCCTGGACGATCGAGATCCGGACTGGGACCTGCTGCTCGAGTTTTCCGAGCGGGCCTTCCACGTTCACCGTTCCACCCGGCGACACCTCGACGGTGACACCACTCGGAACCTCGATTGGCCTGCGCCCGATACGACTCATCGCGCTACCAGACGAAGGCGAGAACTTCGCCGCCAACGCCGCGCTCAGCGGCCTGACGGCCGGTGATCACGCCGGTCGAGGTGGACAGGATCGCGGTACCGAGACCACCGAGCACGCGCGGGAGCCGGTTCTTCGGCGCATAGACGCGCCGGCCCGGCTTGGAGATGCGCTTGAGATCGGTGATCACGCGCTCGCGGTTGCGGCCGAACTTGAGCTCGACTACGAGCGTGGAGTAGGGAGTGCCTTCGACGACCCTGAAGTCCTTGATGTACCCCTCGTCTTTGAGCAGGCGGGCAATCTCCTCCTTCATCCGCGAGGAAGGCATCTGGGTGCTGTCGTGCATCGCCTTGTTGGCGTTGCGGATCCGGGTCAGCATGTCTGCAATTGGGTCAGTCAGCATTTTCGCTCCGTGGAACAGCTGCATTGTCGCTTCGCGAAACGGCTGTTTCACGGAGCGAAAATGCTCGATGGGCGGGATAATTGTCGGCTCGAACCGAGCCGAATCTCTTCCCTTGGATACGGTGATTCATCCCCATGAGATCGTGTCCACCGAAGGCGGAACCATAGATATGGTTTTCATCACCAGGAACTCTTGGTCATACCTGGAATGGCTCCTTGGTGTGCCAATTCGCGCAGGCAGATCCGACAGAGCTTGAACTTCTTGTAGACGGCACGCGGGCGACCGCAACGGTTGCACCGCGTGTACGCCTGGGTCTTGTACTTCGGCGTCCGCTTCTGCTTGACGCGGAGTGAGGTCTTTGCCACTTTTAATCCCTTCTGCTTTCGGCTGCGAACGGCAGACCGAGGTGGCGCAGGAGCGCGCGCGCCTGGTCATCGTTCTCCGCCGTTGTGGTGATAGCGATGTCGAGGCCGCGGATCGACTGCACGCTGTCGTAGTCGATCTCCGGGAAGATGATCTGCTCCTTGATGCCGAGGGAGTAGTTGCCCCGGCCGTCGAACGAGTCCGGGTTGAGTCCCCGGAAGTCGCGGATCCGCGGAAGCGATATCGAGACGAGTCGGTCGAGGAACTCGTACATCTTGGCGCCGCGCAGAGTGACCCTGGCGCCGACGGCCATGCCTTCGCGGAGCTTGAAGCTCGCGATCGACTTCCGGGCGCGCCTGACCTGCGCGTGCTGCCCCGCGATCGTCGAGAGCTCCTCGATCGCAGCGTCCATTGCCTTCGCGTCGGTCTTCGCCTCGCCGACACCCATGTTGAGCGTGATCTTGGTCACCTTGGGGACCTGCATGACCGAGTCGAGCTCGAGCTCGTCCTTCAGGGCGGGGCGAATCTCGTCGTCGTAGCGCTGCTTGAGGCGCGCGACATATGTCTCGGTGGCGGCCATCAGCGATCGATCTCCTCGTTACAGCGCTTGCAGAATCGGACGCGAACGATGCTGCCCTTGATCTCCTTGACATGCACACCGGTGCGCGACGCCTGCTTGCAGGTCGGGCAGACGAGCATCACGTTGCTGACGTCGAGCGGCGATGCCTTTTCGAAGATGCCGCCGGGCGTCATCTGCGCACCGCCCATGCGAGACGTATCGCGCACGGGTGCCGGCTTGCGGTGCCGCTTCACGAGGTTGAGGTTCTCGACGATGACGCGACCCTCACTCGGGCGTGCCTCGATGACACGGCCCTGCTTGCCGCGATCCTTGCCTGAGAGCACCTGGACGGTGTCGCCCTTCTTGATCTTCATGGTTGTTGCCATTAGAGAACCTCTGGAGCCAGGCTGACGATTTTCATGAAATTCTTCTCGCGCAACTCCCGTGCGACCGGCCCGAAGATGCGGGTTCCGCGCGGGTTCAACTGTGCATCGATGATGACGGCGGCGTTCTCGTCGAAGCCGATCAGCGTGCCGTCGCTACGACCGTAGGGCTTCTTCGTCCGGACGATAACGGCCTTCACTACCTCGCCCTTCTTGACCGTGCCCTGCGGTGTCGCGGCCTTCACGGTAGCAACGATGATGTCGCCGACGCGGGCGTAGCGACGGTGCGATCCTCCCATCACGCGGATGCAGAGGATCTCGCGGGCGCCGGTGTTGTCGGCGACCTTGAGTCGGCTCTCCTGCTGGATCACTTGGCTACCTCGACGATCTCGGTCAGGCGCCAGCGCTTCGTTGCCGAAAGCGGGCGCGTCTCGACGATGCGGACGACGTCGCCGACGTTGGCGGTGTTGCCCTCGTCATGCGCGTGGAACTTGACCGACCGACGAACGACCTTCTTGTACTTCCGGTGCGACTTCGTCACCTCGACCTTGACGACGATCGTCTTGTCCATCGCGGCCGACACGACCGTGCCCTGGCGCTCCTGGCTGCGACCGCGCTCGTGCTCCGGCTTCTCGAGTCGGACGATCGGCTTGCGCTCGGTCGCCTTCTCACGCATCGGACGCGTCTTCTGCGGACGGAGCGCGCGAGGGAGCCGCTTCTTCTTCTGCTTCGGCCCTGACTGCGGGGCAGGAACCTTCTCCGCTGCGGCCTCGACGACCTCCTCGGCAACCACCTCAGCGGCAGCCTCCTCGATCGCCTCCTCGACAACGGCGGCCTCAACGACCTCCTCCGCGATCACCTCGGCAGCAGCCTCCTCGATCGCCTCCTCGACAACGGCGGCCTCGACGGCCTCCTCGGCAACCGCCTCGGCGACAACCTCCTCGATCACCTCGATTGCCTCCGCGCCTTCCTCGGCCGTGATCTCGCCATCGGCGACGGCCTCGACGACAGCTTCCTCTGCCTCCACGCCGGCCTCGAGATCGGCCGCGGTCGCTTCCGCGGCTGCTTCCTCGATCACTTCCTCGACGGCTACGACCTCGGCAGCGATCTCCCCGGCGTCCGCGACGACGGCGGCGTCAATGGCCTCCTCCGCCTCGGCGACCTCGGCAACGACCTCGGCGATGTCCTCGGCAACAGCCTCGTCGATCGCCTCTTCGACCGCGACGACCTCGTCAGCGATCTCGGAGGCGTCCTCGGCGACTGGCTCGACGACGACCGCTTCGACCTCCGCGGTGTCGACCGGAACCTTCTCGGTTGTCTTCTTCTTTCGTTCTGCCATCTCAGATCTTCCCCAGTCGCTCACGTTCGGTCTTCACGGTCAGGATGCGGGCGATCTCGCGCTTTGCCGACTGCAGCCGGGCGCTGTTCTCGAGCGCGCCGGTGGCCGACTGGAAGCGGAGATTGAAGAGCTCCTTGCGGGTTGCAACCATCTTCTCCTCGAGCTCCTCGTCCGTCATGTCACGTAGCTGGCTAGCTTTCAAAGAGATCAGCCTCCCGCCTCACGAACTTCACTTTCATCGGCAGCTTCTGGGCTGCGAGGCGCAACGCCTCGCGCGCAAGAGCCTCGTCGACGCCGGCGAGCTCGAAAAGCACACGGCCTGGCTTGACGACAGCGACCCAGCCCTCGGGTGATCCCTTACCCGAGCCCATGCGCGTCTCGGCGGGCTTCTTGGTGAACGGCTTGTCCGGGAAGATGTTGATCCAGACCTTGCCGCCACGCTTGATCTTGCGCGTCATCGCGATACGAGCAGCCTCGATCTGCCGGTTGGTGATCCAGCCGTCCTCGAGGGCCTTGATCCCGTAGTCGCCGAACTGAACGGTCGTCTGACCCTTCGCGAAGCCGTCACGGCGGCCGCGATGGTGCTTCCGATGCTTGGTCTTCTTGGGCAGCAACATCAGGAATCAGTCCCCTCTGCCGGAGCCTCGGGCGTCACGTCCGGCATCGGCGCGTCCGTCTGCTCGGGAGCCGGAGGTTCAGCCTGGCGCGGCGGGCGCTGGGACCGTGCCGGCCGCGGACCGCCACCCTGTCCACCCGAAGGGCGAGCCTGACCGCCACCCGGCCGTGGGCCACGCCCACCACCCGGAGGACGTCCGCCACCGGGTGCTCCGCCGCCGCCCGGGCCGCGTCGGCCCTTCTTGACGAGGCCGAGACCCTCTCGATCCTGACTGCGACCGCGACCGCTCTCGCGCGAGGCGCCGAGGCCCTCTGCAGCGCCACCGCGCTTGCGCCGCGCCTGATCCTGGTCGCCGAGACGAGTCTCCTTCCCGGTGGACGTGCCTTCGTAGCCTTCCGGCATGATCTCGCCCTTGTTGACCCAGACCTTGACGCCGATCCGTCCGAACGTCGTCCGTGCCTCGGCGAAGCCGTAGTCGATGTCGGCGCGGATCGTGTGCAACGGCACGCGACCCTCGGTGTATCGCTCGACGCGGCTCATCTCGCCGCCGCCCAGCCGCCCGCCGCACTGGATCTTGATTCCCTGAGCACCCGACCGCATTGCCGAAGCGAGAGCCCTCTTCATTGCACGCCGAAACGAGACACGGTTCTGCAGCTGCTCGGCGATCGACTGCGCGACGAGTTGAGCATCGAGCTCGGGACGCTTGATCTCGTTGATGTTGATGTGAACCGACTTGCCGGTGATCGCGTGCAGTTCCTTACGAAGCGCATCGACCTCGACTCCCGACTTGCCGATCACGATCCCGGGGCGCGCGGTATAGATGTCGACCGTGATCCGCTGCTTGTCCTTCCGGATCAGGATGTCGGAAAGGCCAGCGTGGGAAAGCTTGCCGTTGATGTGCTCGCGGATGCGAACATCCTCGAGGATGTAGTCGGCGAACTCCTTCTTGCCGGTGTACCAGTTCGACTTCCAGTCGTGGATGACACCGACGCGTAGGCCGCCAGGATGGATCTTCTGGCCCATCAGGCAACAGCCTCCTTCTTCTTCGCCGGCGACTTGCGCTTCGGCTTCTCGACGGCAGCGGGAGTCTCCGAGACCGGGGCTTCGGTTCTGGCAGGCTTCTCGGCCGACCGCTTGGGCCGCGCCGCCGCCTTCGGGTTCTCGCTGACGATCAGGGTGATATGACACGTGCGCTTGCGAATCCGGTTGACGCGGCCGCGGGCGCGGGCACGCCAACGCTTGAGCGTCGGCCCCTCGTCCGCGTAGGCGGCAAGAACGATGAGCTCATCGCCGTCGAGGGCATGGGCGGACTCGGCGTTCGCGACGGCCGAGCGCAGCACCTTCTCGATGTCCACTGCGGCAGCGCGCGGCGTGAACGCGAGGATCGTGCGGGCCTCGGGCACGCTGCGGCCGCGGATGTGATCGAGGACGAGGCGGGCCTTCCGCGCCGACAGTCGAACGTACTTCGCCTCCGCGCGCGACTGGGTGAGCTTGGATGTGTCCTTGGTAGCCACTAGCGCTTCTTCACCTGGGTCTTGTTGTCACCGGCGTGGCCGCGGAACGTTCGGGTCGGCGCAAACTCGCCGAGCTTGTGCCCGACCATCTGCTCGCTGACGAACACCGGCACGTGCTTGCGCCCGTCGTGGACGGCGATCGTGTGGCCGACCATGTCGGGGAACACGGTGGAGCTGCGCGACCACGTGCGGATCATCCGCTTCTCGTTGGTGGCGTTCATCGCCTCGATCCGACTCAGCAGCCGGTCGTCGATGAAAGGCCCCTTCTTCGATGATCTGGACATAGTTTGTTAGCGCCTTTCCTTGCCGCGGCGACGGCCGCGAACGATCAGCTTGTCGGATTCCTTGTGCTTCTGGCGGGTGCGCTTGCCGAGCGTCGGCACGCCCCAAGGCGTCACCGGATGGCGACCGCCCTTGGACTTCCCCTCGCCGCCGCCGTGAGGGTGGTCGACCGGGTTCATGGCCGAGCCACGCACTGCGGGGCGCTTGCCGAGCCAGCGGCTGCGGCCGGCCTTGCCGGACTGCTCATTCGCATGATCGGAGTTGCCGACCTGACCCACCGTCGCACGGCAGGTGAGGAGCACGCGACGCATCTCGCCGGAGGGAAGGCGCAGAACGCCGTACTCCTGATCTTTCGCGACGAGCTGCACACCGGCGCCGGCCGAGCGCGCCATCTTGGCACCCTGACCCGGCTTGAGCTCGACGTTGTGCACGAGTGTTCCCGTGGGAATGTTGTCGAGAGGCAGCGCATTGCCGGCCTTGATGTCGGCGCCGGGGCCGGACTCGACCGACGTGCCGACCCGGAGGCCCTGGGGCGCGATGATGTATGACTTCGCGCCGTCCGCGTAGTGCAGCAGGGCGATTCGCGCCGACCGGTTGGGGTCGTACTCGATCGCCGCGACCTTCGCGGGCACGCCATCCTTCGTCCGCTTGAAGTCGATCACGCGGTACATCCGCTTGTGGCCGCCACCCTGGTGGCGCGTGGTGATTCGACCGTTGTTGTTGCGGCCGCCTGTCTTCTTGAGCGGTTCGACGAGCGAGCGCTCGGGAGCCTTCTTCGTGATCTCCTCGAAGGAGGAGACCGCCATGAAGCGGCGTCCCGGGCTTGTCGGCTTGTATTTCTTGACTGCCATTAGACCTGTGCCCCTTCGAAGATCTCGATGGACTCGCCCTCGCGCAGCTGCACGATGGCCTTCTTCCAGCTCGGCCGCACACCCTTGAACACGCCGCGGCGCTTCGGCTTGGCGGCAACCTTGATCATGTGAACGCTCTGCACCTTGACGCCGAAGAGCTCCTCGACGGCCTGACGCACCTGCGTCTTGTGGGCGTCCTGATGCACCTTGAAGGTGTACTTCCGGTCGGCGAGCCCCGAGTAGCTCTTCTCGGAGACGACGGGCGCGATGAGAACGTCGGCGGCGTTCACGATGCCTTCCCTTCGACGAGTGGGAGAGCCGCCTCGCTGACGAGGACCGAGCGCGCCCAGACGATCGGCGCCACCTCGAGCTCGGAAGGAACCGTGACGAGAACGCGTTCGAGATTGCGGAACGACTTGATCAGCCCGATCTCGTCCTCGTGAGCGACGACGACGAGCGGCGTCTCCTTGCCCCACTTATCGATCAATGCCTTGGCCTGCTTCGTGGACGGCGTCTCGAAGGCTCCACCGTCGACGAGCGCGAGCGTCCCGTTGCCGACGTGGTTCGAAAGCGCTCCGGCGAGAGCGGCGCGCCGAACCTTGCGGTTCACCTTGACGTCGAAGCTGCGCATACCGGGAGCGAAGGCAACGCCGCCACCCGTGAAGTGAGGGGCGCGAATCGTGCCCTGGCGCGCGCGGCCGGTGCCCTTCTGGCGCCATGGCTTCGCACGTCCACCGGAGACCATTCCGCGGGTTTTCGCGCCACGTGTACCCGCGCGGTGCGCGTTCAACTCGGCGCGCACGACCTCGTGCACGATATGCCTTTTGAGCTCGGCGCCGAACACGGCGTCTCCGAGCATTGCCGACTTGGCCGTCGTACCGCCAAGAACGTCTGCCTTCAGCGCTGCCATCAGCCGGTGCTCCTGATCTCGACGATGCCGCTCGTCGGGCCCGGAACGGCGCCCTTTACGAGGAGCAGATTGCGCTCGACGTCCACGTCGTGGACGACCAGCCCGAGCTGCGTGACGCGCTTGCCACCCATGCGGCCCGACATCTTCTGACCGCGGAACACGCGCGACGGTGTTGCTGACGCGCCGATCGAACCGGGCGCGCGAACGTTGTGTGAGCCATGAGAGACGGGGCCACGCTTGAAATTGTGGCGTTTGATGGTGCCCGCGAAGCCCTTGCCGATCGACGTGCCTGCAACCTTGATCGCGTCGCCGGGTTGGAACGCCTCGACGGTGACGGTGTCACCGACTGCGAGCTCACTCTCGCCACGGAACTCGACGAGGTGCCGGTGAGCCGAAGCTCCGGACTTCTTCAGATGACCGATCTCACCCTTTGTGATCTTGCGGTCGGCAACGGGTTCGTAGGCGAGCTGGACGGCCGCATAGCCGTCGGCGCTCTCGTTGCGCACGTGCGTCACCGGGCAGGGTCCAGCCTCGATCACGGTCACCGCGGTAACCGCACCGGATTCCGGATCAAAGATCTGGGTCATCCCAAGCTTTTTCCCGACTATGCCTTTCACGACGTCCCTCCATTGCAACGGGAAAAAGCGTTAGATAGTGCGTTCACTTGTGTGTGGAGAAGTGGTGCGTTCACTTGTGTGTGGAGAAGTGGTGCGTTCATTTGTGTGTGGTGAAATCTCATTTGAGTTTGTTCATGCTGTTATCTAGAACTGTAGAAATTGCCTCAGCAATTTCTACAGTTTTATTTCGATGTCGATGCCGGCGGGTAGGTCGAGGCGCATCAGCGAATCGACCGTCTTCGGCGTGGGGCTGTGGATGTCGATCAGGCGCTTGTGCGTACGCACCTCGAAGTGCTCGCGCGAGTCCTTGTCCTTGAACGGGCTCCGGATCACGCAGTACACGTTCTTCTCGGTGGGCAGGGGCACCGGGCCGGTGATTGTGGCGCCCGTGCGCTGCGCCGTCTCGACGATCTGCGACGCCGAGCGATCGAGCTGCTGGTGGTCGTAGCCCTTGAGCCGGATTCGGATTTTCTGTTGCGCCATAGTGTCTTGTCTCTCTTTCGAGGGAGAGGCTGCGCCTCTCCCCAACACAAAGAGGGGAGAGGCTACGCCTCTTCCCCTATTTGATGATCTCCGTGACGACGCCGGCACCGACGGTGCGGCCACCCTCGCGGACGGCGAACCGAAGTCCGGCATCCATCGCGATGGGCTGACCCATCTCGATCTCCATCTGCGTGTTGTCGCCCGGCATGACCATCTCCTGGCCGTCCGGCAGCTTGATCGAGCCCGTCACGTCCGTCGTGCGGAAGTAGAACTGGGGCCGGTAGCCGTTGAAGAACGGCGTGTGGCGGCCACCCTCGTCCTTCGAGAGCACGTAGACCTCGGCCTTGAAGTGCGTGTGTGGCGTGATCGAACCCGGCTTCGCGAGTACCTGACCGCGCTGGACCTCCTCGCGCTTGACACCGCGGAGCAGCACTCCAGCGTTGTCGCCCGCCTGGGCGAAGTCGAGCACCTTGAGGAACATCTCGAGGCCGGTGACGGTGGTCTTCTCGACCTTTTCCGTGATCCCGACGATCTCGATCTCCTTGCCGACCTCGATCTGACCCTGCTCGATGCGGCCCGTGACGACCGTACCGCGGCCCGTGATGGTGAACACGTCCTCGATCGGCATCAGGAACGGCTTCTCCGTGTCGCGAACCGGCTCCGGGATGTAGGAGTCGACTGCGGCCATCAGCTCGAGGATCTTCGGCGTCCACTCGGGGTCGCCCTCGAGCGCCTTGAGTGCCGAGACCTGGATGATCGGGATGTCGTCGCCCGGGAAGTCGTACTTCGTGAGCAGCTCGCGCACCTCGAGCTCGACGAGCTCGAGCAGCTCGGGGTCGTCGACCATATCGGCCTTGTTGAGCGCGACGACCATGAACGGCACCTCGACCTGGCGGGCAAGCAGAATGTGCTCACGCGTCTGTGGCATCGGGCCATCGGCGGCGGAGACGACGAGGATTGCCCCGTCCATCTGGGCGGCACCTGTGATCATGTTCTTGATGTAGTCGGCGTGCCCCGGACAGTCGACGTGGGCGTAGTGACGATTCTCCGTCTCGTACTCGACATGCGCCGTGTTGATCGTGATGCCGCGCTGCCGCTCCTCGGGAGCCGCGTCGATCGACGTGAAGTCGCGAACGGCGGTCCCCGTGCCGGACTCGGCGAGCACCTTCGTGATCGCCGCGGTCAGCGTGGTCTTGCCGTGGTCGATATGGCCGATGGTGCCGACATTGACATGCGGCTTCGACCGCTCAAACTTCTGCTTGGCCATCCTGCAATCTCCTTCTTACGAGCCTGACTGCGAGTCGACGATGTCGCTCGCGATGGACTGGGGTACTTCGTCGTATCGATCGAACGCCATGGTGAAAGCTGCCCGCCCCTGCGACATCGAGCGCAGGTCGGTGACATACCCGAACATCTCTGAGAGTGGCACGCTCGCCACGATCGACTGGGAGTTGCCGATTGGCTTGAGCGACTCGACTCGCCCACGCCGACCGTTGAGGTTACCCATAACGTCGCCGAGGTAATCGTCGGGTGTGACGACCTCGACGGCCATGATCGGCTCGAGCAACTTCGGCTTGGAGCGTCTCAACGCCTCCTTGAAGGCCATCGAGCCCGCGATCTTGAAGGCCCGCTCGCTCGAGTCGACGTCATGATACGAGCCGTCGATCAACTCGATCAGGACATCGACGACCGGGTAGCCGGCAAGCACACCGGCGTTCATTGCTTCCTGGATTCCCTCGTTGACCGGCTTGATGTACTCCTTGGGAATCTTGCCGCCGACGATCTTGTCGATGAACTCGTAGCCCTTGCCCGGCTCCTGCGGCAGGAGGTTGATCGTGACATCGCCGTACTGCCCTGAGCCACCCGTCTGGCGGACAAACTTGCCCTGCACCTTCTCGGCGGGCTTGCCCGCGGTCTCACGGTAGGCGACCTGGGGCCGGCCAACATTCGCGTCGACGTTGAACTCTCGCATGAGCCGGTCGACGATGATCTCGAGGTGGAGCTCACCCATGCCCGCGATGAGCGTCTGACCGGTCTCCTCGTCGGAGGTGACGCGGAAGGTCGGATCCTCCTCGGCAAGGCGCTGAAGGCCCTGTGAGAGCTTGTCCTGGTCGCCCTTCGTCTTTGGCTCGATGGCGACGGAGATGACCGGTTCGGCGAACGTCATTCGCTCGAGCACGATCGGTGATTTATCGATTGCAAGCGTGTCACCGGTCGTCGACTGCTTCAGGCCGACCGCGGCCGCGATGTCGCCTGCGCCGATCTCGTCGCGCTCCTCGCGATGATTGGCGTGCATCTGGAGGATGCGGCTGATTCGCTCGGTCTTACCGTTCGTCGTGTTGACGACGCGATCGCCGGCTGTGATCTGACCGGAGTAGACGCGGAAGTACGTCAACTTGCCAACGAACGGATCGGACATCACCTTGAAGACGAGGGCCGAGAACGGGGCGTCGAACGAGGCAGGCCGCGACAACTCCTCGCCGGTCTTCGGGTCGACGCCCTGCACCGATGGGACGTCGAGCGGGCTCGGCAGGTAGTCGACCACCGCGTCGAGCAGCGGCTGCACGCCCTTGTTCTTGAAGGCGGAGCCGAGCAGGACAGGAGTGATCGCGCTCGCGAGCGTGCCGGCGCGGAGTGCGCGGCGGAGCATCTCGGGCGTAACGGAGTCTTCGTCCTCGAGGTAGCTCTCCATCAGGTCATCGTCGAACTCGGCGACCGCGTCGATGAGTGCGTGATGGTGCTCTCTGGCAAGTTCGACGAGGTCGGCAGGAATCTCACCGACGGTGAAGGACTCGCCGAGATCGTCGTCGTAGGTGACCGCGTTCATCTCGACGAGATCGATGACGCCGCGATGGTGCTCCTCCTCGCCGACGGGGATCTGGACGCAGACGGCAGTGGCGCCGAGACGGTCGCGCATCGTCTGAACGGCGTTGAAGAAGTCGGCGCCTGTGCGGTCCATCTTGTTGATGAACGAGATCCGCGGCACGCCGTAGCGGTCTGCCTGTCGCCACACCGTCTCGGACTGCGGCTGCACGCCGGCCACCGAGTCGAAGACCGCGATTGCTCCGTCGAGCACGCGCAGTGACCGCTCGACCTCAGCTGTAAAGTCCACGTGCCCGGGCGTATCGATAATGTTGATCTTGTGGTCGCGCCACTCTGCCGTCGTCGCCGCAGACGTGATCGTGATGCCGCGCTCCTGCTCCTGCGCCATCCAGTCCATCGTCGCCGCGCCCTCGTGTACTTCGCCGAGCTTGTGTGTGCGGCCGGTGTAGTAAAGGATTCGCTCCGTCGTCGTCGTCTTACCGGCGTCGATGTGCGCCATGATCCCGATGTTGCGGACGCGGTCCAGAGAGATGCGGGAGGCAGTTGTGCTCATCGTTGTCTCCCCGCTACCAGCGGTAGTGAGCGAAGGCCTTGTTGGCCTGCGCCATCCGGTAGATGTCGTCCTTCTTCTTGTAGGCGCCGCCCTGCTGATTGAGCGCATCCATCAGTTCGCCCGCGAGCTTGTCACCCATGTGCTTCTCGCGGCGGTCGCGCGCGAACTGCACGATCCAGCGGATCGCGAGCGTGCGGGCGCGGCGCTGCGGTACTTCGATCGGCACCTGGTAGTTGGCACCACCGACACGGCGTGAGCGCACCTCGAGAACAGGGGTCACGGACTTGACGGCGCCCTCGAGGATCTCGAGTGCCGGCTTGCCGGTCTTCTCGGAGGCGAGTGCGAGGGCGTCGTAGACGATACGCTCGGCCGTCGACTTCTTGCCGTCGAGCATGACGCAGTTGATGACCTGCGTGACGAGCACCGACGAGTAGACGGAGTCGGGCTCGAGCTGGCGCGGCTGGATCTCTGCTCGACGTGGCATCAGCTCGAGCCCTTCTTGGCGCCGTACTTCGAGCGGCCCTGACGACGATCGGAGACGCCCGACGTGTCGAGTCCGCCGCGAATCACCTTGTAGCGGAAGCCCGGGAGGTCCTTGACGCGACCGCCGCGGATGAGCACCACGGAGTGCTCCTGGAGGTTGTGCCCCTCACCGGGAATGTAGACGCCGACTTCCATCCCGTTCGTGAGCCGGACGCGCGCGACCTTCCGCAGCGCCGAGTTCGGTTTCTTCGGAGTGGTGGTGTACACGCGCGTGCAGACGCCGCGCTTCTGCGGAGCTCCGCGAAGGGCCGGGGTGTTCGTCTTGGCCACGGGGGCCTTGCGGCCTTTGCGGACGAGCTGATTGACGGTGGGCACGCTGCTCCTAACACTCTCGAGAAACACAGACAAAGAATCACGCGCAGATGTGGCAGGGATCTCACCCCGCCACCTGCGGACGGAGAGTGTAGCTGAGACCGGTCCGGTCCGGCAAGAGGCGAACGCTGGTTGAGCTCCCCATATACAGATGCCTCATTCCTGCGTAGAGTTGGCTCAAGGGGAAGGGAGAGAAGGATCACGACTGCGGTAGTCGTTGCGGCTCTAGGTGCCATCTGTGTTGTCGGCGTGCTCGTCGCGTTCTGGCTCGCCTTGCGGCGGCCGGTTGACGCGCGGATTGCAACGGCGCTCGACAGGGTCGATGAGCGCCTGATCGGGCTCACCGAGCGAATAGAGGCCGCGGCCCCAGCTCCGAGCGTCGGGCCGTCGAGCCTCGACATGATCGGCTCGACGATCGACCTCGACGAGGTGTTGGGCCGCGCCCTCGCGGCGGTGGGGGCTCTGCCCGCGGTCGACGGTAGCTCGATCCGGGTCAACCGTGCCAACGGCGAGGTCAGCGTTGCGACCCAGGGCCGTGTCCGACCCGAGGATGCCCCCTTTCTGACCGGACCTCCCGACGGCGCACCGTTCAAGGCCGGCGTGATGTCATGGGACACCGAGGAGACCCACGCGCTGCGTTCGGGCCTCGTCGTCCCGATCGGCCCGGACGGAACCGGAACGCTCGCGGTCTACTCACGCATTGCGAACGCCTTCACCCAGGACTCGGCCGCGCTGCTCACTGCGATAGCGCGCCACGCCGGCCCGGCGATTCAGAATGCGTTTCGCTTGCTCGACGTTCAGAATCTTGCGGCGACGGATACCCGGACGGGGCTGCGGAGTGCGCTCGCTTTCGCCGACGAGTTGCCGCGCGAGATCAACGCGGCGCGGCGCCACGGCCGGCCGCTCTGCATGATCCAGGTCGACCTCGACGACTTCGGTTTGATCAATAGGACGTTCTCCCAGGAGACGGGCGACGCTGTCCTCGCAGAGTTCGGCGAGCGGGTTCGCGCCACGATGCGTTGGGGCGATACCGCGTACCGGAACTCCGGCGGCGCGGACGAGTTCTTCGTGATCCTCCCCGATACGACACGGGCTCTCGCGAAGCGGTTCTACGGTCGACTCGCGTTCGAGATCGCGGAGGAACCCTTCGGCGAGGCCGGCACGCTGACGATGTCCGGCGGCCTCGCCGAGCTTCGCGCAGACGACACGGTCGAGAGCCTGACGGCTCGAACGGGTGCGCTCGTGACGCGCGCGAAGCAGGCCGGCAAGAACCAGCTCGCCGACGACCGCACCCCGTAGCGGGCCGGGCACGCTCTTGCACGCTCTCGGCAGTAGGGTTCGCGCATGATGAGCACTGCCGCGCTCGCTCTCCTCGCTGCTGCCGTGCTCGCAGCTCTCATCGCCGGGGGCATCCGTGTCCGGCGTGCGAACCGCGAGAGGCACGCCGCCCTCACGCGAGGTCTCCGTGAGATGAGCGACCGCCTCGACAGCCTTGCGCGCGAGTTGGCCGAGGCCTTGGAAAGGGTGCGTGTAGAGGGCCTGAGAGCGCGTATTCTCGAGTCGCTCGGTGGGACGCTCGATCTCGACGAGGTTCTGGTTCGATGCGCCGAGGCGGCGGGGTCTCTGTCCGGTGTCGCAGCTTCCGCGATCACGGTGGAGATCGACGGGAGCCCGCATGTCGCAGCCGTCGGTGTCGACCCGAGCGCGGTAGGCCCGATCGTTGGCCCTCCGGGGAAGGAGGCCGCCCGCGCGGTCGGGCTCTCCTATCACTACCGCGAAGGGAGCAGCGCCGCGGAGCAGATGCTCTCGGCCGTGGCAGTCCCGGTCGAGTCACAACATGGCCGCCTCGGATTCCTGGCCGTCTTCGGTCGGGACGAGGCACCGCCCGTCGCCGGGACCGATTTTTTGACGCTCGAGGCGATCGCGGGCCATGCCGGACCGGCGATCGACAGGGCCTGGCGAACCTCCACGAGTCCGGCCCCGGCGACCGACATCCTGACCGGTCTCGCGAACCGCCAGGCACTCCACGAAACGCTTGCGCTCGAGGTCGCCCGCGCACATCGAGCCGGTGAATCGCTCGCCGTGTGCGTACTCGACGTCGACAATCTCTCCGAGGCGAACGCCCATCTCGGACAGCCGGGCGCCGACCGGCTTCTCGGTCAGATCGCGGCGCTCCTGTGTGAGCCGCGCCTTCCTCGCGAACGCGTCTTCCGGTGCGGGGGCGACGAGTTCGCGGTCGTGCTGCCGTCGGCAGGCCGAATCGACGCTGAAGCGACGTTCGCGCGTGTCCAGGCATCTCTCGGCCGTCTCCCCCGCGCCCTGGGCTTCACGCCATCTCTCTCGGCGGGGATCGCCGAGCTCAAACCCGACGACGATGGCGTCTCGCTGTTCGAGCGTGCCGAGCGGGCGCTTCGCCACGCGAAGGCCACCCGAAAGGGAAAGGGCACGGCCGCTTAGAAACCGCGGAGAACCCGGCAGGCCCGCGGGCGGGTCTCCCAAGAATCACGCGAAGCGTGCAGCAAGCATCAGCAGGGGGAGGGCGCGGTATGCTCTTCCACCGCGCCCTCCCCCGCTTCCGTTCCCTACGACTCTTCGGTGGCCTCTGGCGGTGCGTCTTCGACCGGCAGTTCGTCCTCGAACCCGAGGCCGAGAGCGGTCAGGTCGATGTCGCCGTCGCCGATCTCCTCGAGCGCAGCGAGCAGCTCCTGGGCCTCAGCGGCGAACATCGAGGACGGCAGTGGCTCCGCCGGCTCGATCTCGATGCCACGGTACTTCTTCAGGCCCGTCGCAGCGGGGATCAGCTTGCCGATGATCACGTTCTCCTTGAGTCCGAGCAGACGGTCGATCTTGCCCTCGATGGCGGCGTCCGTGAGGACCTTCGTGGTCTCCTGGAACGATGCTGCCGAGAGGAACGACTCGGTCGCGAGCGAGGCCTTCGTGATCCCGAGGATCAGCGGCTCGACGGTCG
The DNA here is from genome assembly GCF_039915195.1 of Gaiella sp. Lineage (GTDB taxonomy): Bacteria > Actinomycetota > Thermoleophilia > Gaiellales > Gaiellaceae > Gaiella. Next base: position 62,829 of record NZ_JBDSNT010000004.1, on the reverse strand, counting down.
CCTCCTCCTTCTTGGCCTTGCGGGCAATCTCATTCGCACGCGCCAGCACGGCCTTGTCGACGAGCTGACCCGGGAGCAACGTCGTCTCTCCGGCACTCTCGACCCTGACCTTCTTGAGCATCTGGCGGACGATCAGCTCGATGTGCTTGTCGTGGATGTCGACACCCTGCGACTTGTAGACCCTCTGGACCTCGCCGACGAGATAGAGCTCGGTTGCCGTGGAGCCCTTGAGCGCAAGCAGCTCGGCCGGGGCGATCGATCCCTCGTTGAGCGGATCACCCGCCTCGACGACCTGACCATGCGTGACGAGGAACCGTGTCCGGCGCGAGAAGCTGTACTCCTTCGCGGGAATCGGCTCGCCGTTCTCGTCGAGCGACGACGGGACGACGGTCACCTTGATCGTGCGGTCGGCGTCCTCGATCTCGATCCTGCCCGAGACCTCGGCGATCGTTGCCGCACCCTTGGGATTCCGCGCCTCGAAGATCTCGACGACACGCGGGAGACCGTGGGTGATGTCGGCACCTGCGACACCACCCGTGTGGAACGTGCGCATCGTGAGCTGCGTGCCCGGCTCACCGATCGACTGCGCCGCGATGATGCCAACGGCGTCGCCGACCTCGCAGATGTAGCCGGTGGCGAGGAACGTGCCGTAACAGGCGCGGCACACGCCGTGCTCGCTCTTGCACTTGAGGGCCGAGCGCACCGGGGCGAGATACCCTTCGGCGTGCTCCTCGAGTCCTTCGAGCAGCTCCCGCAGGAGCGGCATCGTCAGTTCGGTTCCCGCAGCGAGAAGAAGCGTCTTGCCGGGCTTGCCGTCCTTGAGTGGCTTGTACACATCGAGCGCGAGGAGGCGTCCGACAACGCTGGAGTTCTCCTTGTCGTCGAGCATCGCCGCGAGCTCGATGTGATCGGTCGTGCCGCAGTCGAGGTCACGGATGATCACGTCCTGGGAGACGTCGACGAGACGCCGCGTCAGGTAGCCGGAGTCGGCTGTCCGTAGCGCCGTGTCGGCGAGTCCCTTGCGGGCTCCGTGCGTCGAGATGAAGTACTCGAGCACTGACAGGCCTTCCATGAAGTTGGCCTTGATCGGGCGCTCGATGATCTCGCCCTTCGGATTTGCCATCAGGCCGCGCATGCCGGCGAGCTGGCGAATCTGGTTGAACGATCCGCGAGCACCCGAGTTGGCCATCATGAAGATGGTGTTCGTCTTGTGGAGGTTGGCCTTCATCGCCTCGGCAACCTCCTCGGTCGCCTCCGTCCACACGGCGACGATACGCTCGTGCCGCTCTTCCTCGGTCATGAGGCCGCGCTGGTACTCGCCCTCGAGCTTCTTGACCTCGGCCTCGTAGCCCACCAGGATTTCTTCCTTGTTCGGCGGGATCACGATGTCGTTCTTCGAGACGGTGATTCCGGCCTGCGTGGCGAAGCGGAACGCGAGCGACTTGATCGTGTCGAGCACCGTCGCGACGGCATGTGCGCCGTAGAGATCCACGAGCTCAGCGATGAAGAGATCGATCTCACGCTTCGAGAGCGGCCGGTTGATGAACGTGTGCCTGACCGTCTCGGCCGTGTGCACCGCGACCTCGAGCGAGCGCTCGATCTCGACGTTGAAGATCACACGCCCGGGCGTCGTCAGGATCACCTCGTCGTGCCAGCGGTACTCGATCGGCTCCTGCAGGTGAACCTGACGGGACTCGACTGCGAACTCGACCTCTTCCTCGGAGCGGAATCGCTTCAGCCCCTTGACGCCGAGCAGCTTCACGATGTCGGCCGAGGTCGTCTCGGGCAACTCGTGATCGCAGTAGGTCAGGTAGTACGCGCCGAGGACCATATCCTGCGTCGGTGTCGCGAGCGGCCGACCATGTGCGGGTGAGAGGATGTTGTTCGCCGACAGCATGAGAATCCGAGCCTCGGCCTGGGCCTCGGCGGAGAGCGGCAGGTGAACGGCCATCTGGTCGCCGTCGAAGTCAGCGTTGAAGGCGTGACAGACGAGCGGGTGCACCTGGATCGCCTTGCCCTCGACGAGGATCGGCTCGAAGGCCTGAATCCCGAGGCGGTGGAGCGTCGGTGCGCGGTTCAGGAGCACCGGATGCTCGGCGATCACCTCTTCGAGGACGTCCCAGACGTCCAGTGACATCGACTCGACATGCTTCTTTGCAGCCTTGATGTTCTGCACGGCCTTGCGCTCGACGAGCCGGCTCATGATGAACGGCTTGAAGAGCTCGAGCGCCATCAGCTTCGGCAGACCGCACTGGTGGAGCTTGAGGTTCGGGCCGGCAACGATGACCGAGCGGCCCGAGTAGTCCACGCGCTTGCCGAGCAGGTTCTGACGGAAGCGACCCTGCTTGCCCTTGAGCATGTCGGACAGCGACTTGAGGGGCCGGTTGCCCGGGCCCGTCACCGCGCGACCGCGGCGGCCGTTGTCGAACAGTGCGTCGACGGCCTCCTGGAGCATGCGCTTCTCGTTGTTGACGATGATCTCCGGCGCGCCGAGATCGAGCAGGCGCTTGAGCCGGTTGTTGCGGTTGATCACGCGCCGGTAGAGATCGTTCAGGTCCGACGTGGCGAAGCGGCCACCGTCGAGTTGGACCATCGGCCGCAGCTCCGGCGGGATAACAGGCACGGCCTCGAGGATCATCCACTCCGGCTTGTTCTCGGACTTGATGAACGCCTCGACGACCTTCAGCCGCTTGATGCCGCGCTGCTGCTTCTGTCCCTTGGAGGTCTTGATCACGTCGCGAAGCGTCACCGACTCCTCGGCGAGGTCGAGGTCGCGGAGGAGATCGCGGATCGCCTCGGCGCCCATCCCGCCACGGAAGTACTGCCCGAAGCCGTACGGCGAGCCGAAGCGGTCCTTCAGCTCGCGGAACAGCTGCTCGTCGTTGACGACGAGCTTCGGCTCGAGCTCCCGGAAGAGCTTCCACGTCTCCTCGAGACGACGGACACCATCGACTGCGGCCTCCCTGGCATCGTTACGACGGGAGTCCATATCCTGCACCATCTCGCGCACCTTGAGCGCCCACTGGGCGACGATGTCGAGATCGTCCTTCTTGGCTCCGGGGAGCAGGCAGAGGTCGGAGGCGAGTTCACGCACCTCGTCGACCGTCTGGCCGACGTTCTCCTCGTGGAGGACGTCAGCGAGCAGGCCATTGCCGACCTCGCGGGCCTTGTCGAGGTTCTTCACGTCGACGTTCGCGACGAACTCGGCGTCCTCACCTGAGAGCTCGGCACCCGTGGTGAGCGCCTCGACGAGCTTGTTCAGGTGCTTCGTGATCGCGCCCTTCTTCGATCCTGTAGCCGTCTCGAGCTCCGCGCGCAGCGGATCGAGCGACTCGTGAATCTCCTGGGCGGCCGTCGCGACGGACTCGACCTCACGCGGCGTGAGCTTGCGATCCTCGCGCGTCGCCGTCTGGCGGACGAGGTCTCGGATCTTCTTGCCGTCCTCCGTCGTCAGCGACTTCGCGAGCTTGGGGAAGATGCCGCCGGCGAGCTGGCGCGCCTCCTCGAGCGTCGGCAGCATCTGATCCTCGGCCCAGTTGTTGAGCGAGCGAGTCCAGAACTCGTCGTCCTCGTCGAAGTTCTTCTCCTTGCCGGCCGCGAAGTACTCGCGGCGACGGGTGAGGCGCTCCTCCACGGCGAGCACATGCTCGTCGCGGTCGACATAGATCTGCTCGGACTCGGCGCGGACCTTGTCCTCCAGGTCTGCGAGGTCCTTGGCACGGGCTTCGTTGTCGACACCTGTGACGATCGAGGCGGCGAAGTAGAGCACCTTCTCGAGTTCGCGCGGGGCGATATCGAGGAGGTAGCCGATCCGGCTCGGGACACCCTTGAAGAACCAGATGTGCGAGACGGGCGCGGCCAGGTCGATGTGACCCATGCGCTCGCGACGCACCTTCTGGCGCGTCACCTCGACGCCGCAGCGCTCGCAGATGATGCCCTTGTAGCGGACACGCTTGTACTTGCCGCAGTAGCACTCCCAGTCCTTGGTCGGGCCGAAAATGCGCTCGCAAAAGAGGCCGTCGCGCTCGGGCTTGAGCGTGCGGTAGTTGATCGTCTCCGGCTTGGTGACCTCGCCTGACGACCAGTCGCGGATCTTCTTGCTCGACGCGAGCCCTATGCGGATCGCGTCGAATTCATTGATGTCGATCAAAGGATTTCACCTGAGGTGAAATCCCTATATGGGGCGTTCATCGTTTGCATTGTTCCTCCGCGTCGTCAACTTCTTGGAATCTGCTCTCTACAAAACGTTCCGAATGCACTATCTAACGGGGTTCGCGTAGCGAAGCCCTTCAGTCGTCGAGCTCGGCGTCGGCAAGGCCGACTTCGAGCTCCGCGTCGGCCTCGAGGCCGTCCAGAGTCTCGTCGGCGGCGACGGCGACGTCTCCGCCCTCGTCGACGGCGACAGCGCCCTCCTCGACCTCCTGGACCGAGAGCTCACCGGCGGCAGCGCGAACCGCGGCCGGCGACAGGTCGATGCCGAGCTCCTCGGCAGCGCGAAGCAGCTCGTCGTCCTCCTCACGAACCTCGACGTCGCGCCCGTCGTCCGACTGGACGTGGACATCGAGCGCCAGGGACTGCATCTCCTTGAGCAGCACCTTGAACGACTCGGGAATGGACGGCTCGGCGATGTTCTCGCCCTTCACGATCGCCTCGTACGCCTTGACGCGGCCGATCGTATCGTCAGACTTGATCGTGAGCATCTCCTGGAGCGTGTACGCGGCGCCATACGCCTCGAGCGCCCACACCTCCATCTCTCCGAATCGCTGACCGCCGAACTGCGCCTTGCCGCCCAGCGGCTGCTGGGTGACGAGCGAGTAGGGACCGGTGGAGCGAGCGTGGATCTTGTCGTCCACGAGATGGAGCAGCTTTAGGATGTACATGTAGCCGACCGTGACCTTCTGCTCGAAGGGCTCCCCGGTCTTGCCGTTGAAGAGCTGCACCTTGCCGGATGCCTTGCGGCCCGCGGGGCGCGAGTGGTCGACGTTCATCTTGATCGGCAGGTCCGTCGTCTCGGCCCAACGCACGAGCGCGTCGTCGACATCGGTCTCGGTGGCGCCGTCGAAGACGGGCGTCGCGACCGGATGCGGCTTGGGCGCGTTGATCGAGGCGCGCGGGTTGACACCGATCGGCGTGTCCGACTCGGCGAACATGCCGTGGGCAGCGGCCCAGCCGAGGTGCGTCTCGAGGATCTGACCGATGTTCATCCGGCTCGGCACGCCGAGCGGATTGAGCACGACGTCGACGGGACGGCCGTCCTCTAGGAACGGCATGTCCTCCTCGGGCACGATCTTCGAGATGACGCCCTTGTTGCCGTGGCGGCCGGCGAGCTTGTCACCTTCCGAGATCTTGCGCTTCTTCGCGACGAAGACGCGCACGAGCTCGTTGACGCCCGGCGGCAGATCGTCGCCCGCATCACGTGAGAACGTCTTGACACCCATGACCTTGCCACCCTCACCGTGCGGCACCTTGAGCGACGTGTCGCGCACCTCGCGTGCCTTCTCCTTGAAGATGGCGCGGATCAGCTTCTCCTCCGCCGTCAGCTCGGTTTCACCCTTGGGCGTCACCTTGCCGACGAGCAGGTCGCCGGAACCGACCTCGGCTCCGATGCGCACGACACCACGCTCGTCGAGGTTCGCGAGCGACTCCTCCGAACGGTTCGGAATGTCGCGCGTGAGCTCCTCGTCGCCGAGCTTCGTCGTGCGAGCGTCGATTTCGTACTCGTGGATGTGGATCGAGCTGAGCACGTCGTCCTTGACGAGGCGCTCGGACAGCACGATCGCGTCCTCGAAGTTGTAGCCCTCGAACGGCATGAAGGCCACGAGCAGGTTCGCACCGAGTGCGAGCTCACCACCGTCGGTGGAGGAGCCGTCCGCGAGGACGGTGCCCTTGCCGACCTTGTCGCCGAGCTTGACGACAGGCTTCTGGTGGATCAGCGTGCCCTGGTTCGAGCGCATGAACTTCGTGAGGTTGTACTCCTCACGGGTGCCCTTGCCCTCGACGACGATCGTCTCGGCGTCGACGTCGATCACGGAGCCCTCGGTGCGGGACATGACGACGTCGCCCGTGTCGATCGCGGCGCGGTACTCGACCCCGGTGCCGACGAGCGGCGCCTGGGCGATCATCAACGGCACTGCCTGCCGCTGCATGTTTGCGCCCATCAGGGCGCGGTTTGCGTCGTTGTGCTCGAGGAACGGGATCAGCGCGGTCGCCACGGAGACGATCTGCGATGCCGAGACGTCCATGTACTGAACGTCCTTCGGCGAGACCATCACGGCCTCACCCTCGCGTGAGCGGCAGAGCACCTGCTCCTGCACGAACTTGCCGGTCTTCTCGTCGACTCGCTCGGACGCCTGGGCGATCGTGAACAGGGCCTCCTCGGATGCGTCGAGATAGACGATCTCGTCGGTCACCTTGCCGCCCTTGACAATGCGGTACGGCGTCTGGATGAAGCCGAACTCGGACACGGTCGCCATCGATGCGAGCGAGCCGATCAGGCCGATGTTCGGGCCTTCAGGAGTCTCGATCGGGCACATCCGACCGTAGTGGGTGGGGTGCACGTCGCGGACCTCGATCGGGGCACGCTCGCGGGTGAGTCCGCCGGCACCAAGGGCACTGAGGCGCCGACGATGGGTGAGGCCGGCCAGCGTGTTCGTCTGATCCATGAACTGCGAGAGCTGCGAGGAGCCGAAGAACTCCTTCAACGCCGCCACGACCGGGCGAATGTTGATGATCGTCTGCGGCGTGATCGTGTCCACGTCCTCCGTGGTCATGCGCTCGCGAACGACCCGCTCCATGCGGTACAGGCCGACGCGGAACGCCTCCTGGATCAGCTCACCGGTCGTGCGAAGGCGACGGTTGCCGAAATGCTCGTACTCGTCGAGCTCGGCGCGGATCGGGTCGCGGTTCATCTGCGCGGCATCTGCTGCGAAGTCCTTCGAGTCCTCCGGCACACCGAGGTTTGTCGGCAGTGCGACGAGCCGGCGGATGAGCGCGAGGATGTCCTCGGTCGTGAGGACACGCGTGTCCTCGGGGACCGAGACGCCGAGGCGCTGATTCAGCTTGTAGCGGCCGACCTTCGTCAGGTCGTAGCGCTTGGGATCGAAGAACAGCGCTTTGAGGAGGTTGCGTGCGTTGTCGAGCGTCGGCGGCTCGCCGGGACGCTGCTTCTTGAAGACCTCGATCAGCGCCTCTTCCTCGCGCGTGGTCGTGTCCTTCTCGAGCGTGTTCTGGATGTACACCGAACCGTCGAAGAGCGCGAGGATCTTCTCGTTCGTGCTCGTGTCGAGCTGGAACCCGGTCGTCGGATCCTCGAGCGGGAGTGCCCGCAGGAGCGTCGTGATCGGCAACTTGCGCTTGCGATCGATACGGGCATACGCAATGCCCTTCTTGTCGATCTCGAGCTCGAGCCACGAGCCACGAGACGGCATCAGGTTCGCGATGAACACCTGCTTGGTGGCGTCCTTCGGCTCCATGAGGTAGGCGCCGGGTGAGCGAACGAGCTGCGTCACGATGACGCGCTCGGTGCCGTTGATGATGAACGTGCCGACCCCCGTCATCATCGGGAAGTCACCCATGAAGACCCGCTGCTCGCGAATCTCGCCGGTCTCGGTGTTGACGAACCTGACCGTCATCGACAACGGGGCCTGGTAGGTCATGTCCTTCTCGCGACACTCGTTGATCGTGTTCGCGGGCTCGCCGAAGGCATAGTCACCGAACTCGACGGCGAGGGTGCCGGTGTAATCCTCGATCGGTGAGATGTCGTCGATCGTCTCGCGAAGACCCTCGTTGAGGAACCAGTCGAACGACGTCTTCTGGATGTCGATCAGATTGGGGAGGTCAAGGACGTGCTTCAGACGGGAAAAGCTCGTGCGCGCGCGCGGCGCAACAGTAGTGCTGCTCAAGATGCGACAGCCTCCCTTAACGGCGTGCAGGGTCGAAGGAGCAAGAACGCTCGGAACGGACGATAATAGCGGACGCGCATGCGCCACCGCAACCGCCCTCGGGCGGCGTCGGCGGAGCGTCCGCTGTGAAGCGTAGCAAAGTGGGGTTAGGTCTTGCATTGCAACATCTCAGACCGCCAAGCGAACTCAGCACCGCTTGGATGCTGCAATGCAAGACCTGACCCCGGTTGTGGTGCCTTATTTCAGTTCGACGCTAGCGCCGGCCTCTTCGAGCTCGGCCTTGAGCTTCTCGGCCTCGTCCTTCGTGACGCCCTCCTTGACCGGGCCGGGGGCACCGTCGACGACATCCTTGGCCTCCTTGAGACCAAGGCCGGTGATCGCGCGTACGACCTTGATCACCTGGATCTTCTTGTCGCCGACCGCCGTGAGGACGACGTCGAAGGAGTCCTTCTCCTCTGCGGCACCACCGTCGCCGCCGCCCGCGGGTGCAGCCGCTGCGACTGCCACCGGAGCTGCGGCAGTGACGCCCCACTCCTCCTCGATCGCGTTCTTCAGCGCGACGAGCTCGAGCACGGTCATCTTGCCGAGCGTCTCGAGAACCTTTGCCGTATCCGTAGCCATTGCTTGTTGTTTCCTCTCACGTGTGTGGTTTTGGATGGAAGCGTACGAGGCATGCCTCGCCCCTACGCCTCCGGGGTTTCTGTCTCGACCTCGGCCGCCGATTCGTCGGCTGCCTCGGCGGCGTCATCGGTGCTCGCTTCCGCGACGGTCTCGGGGGCCGGCTCCTCGGCAACGACCTCCTCGGCCGCAGCGTCGTCAGCAACAACCTCCTCGGCCACAGCCGCTTCGGCAACGACCTCCTCGGCCTGTGCTTCCTCGGTCGGGCTTGCGTCCGCGACGGCGTCCGGGCCTCCGAGCTGCGTGATCCGGGCGTCGATCAGGCCAACCAGGTTCTGCAACGGCGCGTTCAGCACCGCAGCGAGCTGGCTCAACGGAGCGACGATCACTCCAACGAGCTGTGCCTTCAGGACGTCGAGCGGCGGCAACTTGGCGAGACTCTCGATGTCGGGACCGCTGATCGGGTTACCCGACAGCACGCCACCGCGCAACGTGAGGATCTTCGTCTCCTTTGCCGCGTCGCTCAGCGCCTTCGCTACCGCGACGGGGTTTCCGTCCGCCTCGACAAACGCGATCGCTGTCGGGCCCTCGAGGAGGGCCAGCAACGCATCGGCTCCTGCCGCCTCGGCGGCACGCCGCGTGAGCGTGTTCTTGACGACGCTCAGCTTGGCACCGTGATTGAGTAACTCGACCCGCAGGCTTGCGAGCTGGCTGTTCGTGAGACCGCGGTAATCGGCCACGATCAGCGCATCCGCCGACTTCAGTCGGTCGGTCAGCTCGGCGATCACCTTCTCTTTCTCTGCTTTCTCCATCTTTCACCTCCTCTCGCACATCGAGCCCGCACGGAGGCGGGCTCGAGAGAAGAACAGCCCTGGGGTGCCTCCCCTGCTCTTTCGGGAGACACCCACAGGTCCGTTCTACGCTTTGAGCGCACCTCGGCCGGGCTTCCGCCACCCACGAAAGGGCGGCTGCCGGCTGTCTTCGGCGACGGGCATGTCAGAAAAACATCATTGGGCAAGGCTCGCGCCTCAACCCACCAGGGCTTCGGCCTCCTCGAGCTCCTCGACGATTCCCCGCGTGCGCGACGGATCGACGTGCAGACCAGGCCCCATCGTGGACGTCAGCGTGATGCCCTTGATGTACCGGCCCTTCGCCGATGAGGGCTTCGCACGAACGATTTCCTCGACAAGCGCGGCGTAGTTCTCGACGAGCTGCCGTTCGTCAAAGCTCTTCTTGCCGATCGCGACATGGACATTCGCGCCGCGGTCGGTGCGGTACTCGAGCTTGCCGGCCTTCGCATCGGAGACGGCCTTCGCGATGTCGAAGGTGACGGTGCCCGTCTTCGGGTTCGGCATCAGGCCGCGAGGACCGAGGACGCGACCGAGCTTGCCGACGTTGCCCATCTGATCCGGCGTCGCGATCGCGACGTCGAAATCGACGAACCCACCCTCGATCTTGGCGGCGAGATCCGCAGCACCGACGACGTCGGCCCCGGCCTCTTCGGCCTCGCGAGCCTTGTCGCCCTCCGCGAAAACCGCCACACGCGTGACGCGGCCGGTTCCGTGGGGGAGCATGAGAGTCCCGCGCAGCTGCTCGTCCGCATGGCGAACGTTCAGCCCGAGGAGGAAGTGCACCTCGACGGTCTCGTCGAACTTTGCACCCTCGATCTCCTTGAGGATCTTGATCGCCTCGACCGGGGTGTAGAGGTTCTCGCGGTCGATCTTGGCGCGCGCTGCCTGGTAGCGCTTCCCGTGGCCGCTCATGCCTCCACCTCGACGCCCATCGACCGGGCGGTTCCGGCGATCACCTTCATCGCCTGCTCGATGTCGTTCGCGTTCAGGTCGGGCATCTTGGTCTCGGCGATTGAGCGGAGCTGATCCTGTGTGAGCTTGCCGACCTTCACCCGGTTCGGCTCTGCCGAGCCCGACTGGAGGTTGAGCACCTCCTTGATCAGGACGGCCGCCGGCGGTGTCTTCGTGATGAACGTGAAGGAACGATCCTCGAAGACCGTGATCTCGACCGGAATGATACGGCCGTTCTCATGTGCTGTCTGCGCGTTGAAGGCCTTCGTGAACTCGACGATGTTGACGCCGTGCTGGCCGAGTGCCGGACCGACCGGCGGCGCCGGGTTGGCCTGGCCACCCGGGATCTGAAGCTTGATGACTGTGAGTACTTTTTTTGCCATATGCGTGAGTGCAGTCGGGGCTGCTCGCCCCTCCTCCCGTCTATCGTTTACTGGAACGTATTGCGATGCCCTGCGGGCGAGGCTTCGTCTCGCTGAGACGAGACTACGCCTAGCCCCTACGGTTTGTGCTGCAGTCTTTCGTGGCTCAATCTATTTTCTTAACCTGGTCGAAACCGAGCTCGACCGGGACCTGGCGCTCGAAGATGTCGACGAGTACCTTGAGCTTCTGGGCGTCAGGGTTGACGTCGACGATCTCGCCGTCGAAGTCGGAGAGCGGTCCGGACGTGACCTTGACCGACTCGCCGAGGACGAACTGGGCCTGCGACTTCGCTGCCGGCCCGCCGCCCGCACCCGCCGTGTGGAGGATCCGGTCGACCTCGTTCTGGGAGAGCGGTACCGGCTTCGCGCCGGCGCCGACGAACCCGGTGACACCGGGTGTTCCCTTGACCACGATCCAGGCCTCATCGCTGAGATCCATGTTGACGAGAACGTAGCCCGGCAGAACGCGCTTCTCCGTCTGCACCTTCTGGCCGTCCTTCGTCTCGATCACCTGCTCGGTCGGCACGACGACGCGCCGGAACCGGGGTGATTGGTTCAGCGAAATGATCCGGTGCTCGAGGTTCGTCTTGACCTTCTTTTCATGCCCGGAGTAGGTGTTGATCACGTACCAGAGAAACATGTTGGCCTCACTGCCCGAGAAGGACGTCGCGGACGAAGGGGCGGACGACCTGGTCGACCCCCCAGAGATATGCGCCCATGATCGCAACGGCGATGATGACGGCGACGGTGCCCTGGATTACCTGGGCGCGGTTCGGCCAGTCCACCTTGTGGAGCTCGGCCCATGATTCACGGACGAAGCCGCCGCGGCGCTTCGGATCCTGCTCGACGGGCGCGACGGATCCACCGCCGCCTGCAGCAGCAACCGGTTGAGGGACGTTGCGGGGCTCGTTCGGAGCGGCGTCACCAGACGCGCGACGCGCGTCCCGCCTCTGCCTCCGGGTTTCGTCGGCCATTAGACGCTCGACCCGAGACGGTTCGCCTGGATGCCCCACAGGCTGGTAAACGTTCCGGCCGCTGCCGGGACAGGCTGCGCCAGTCTCCTACGGGGTTTCCGGTCGAAGGTACCGCGAAGGCGCATCAGCGCGTCTCCCGATGGATCGTGTGGGAACCGCACCAGCGGCAGTACTTCTTGAACTCGACCCTGTCGGGGGAGTTCCGCTTCGACTTCTCGGTCTGGTAGTTCCGCCGCTTGCAGTCGACACAGGCGAGCGTGATTGCGACTCTGACTCCGGTTGCCATGGCTTCTTCTCGTGTTGTGGGAAAGGGCGTGCGAGGTAGCGGCGGTAGGACTCGAACCTACGACACGCGGATTATGATTCCGCTGCTCTAACCAACTGAGCTACGCCGCCGAGCAGTCCCGCAGTCTAGCAGCGCCCAAGTCTAGCAATATCGCATGAAGAGGGCTCGTCGACCGGAGCGGCACACGGGCGGTCGTCCGACCGACGGTGGGAGTAGCCTCTGCCACCGTGATCAGGATTCCCCCACAGCGCGGCGGCTGGCTCGAGGTGATTTGCGGGCCTATGTTCTCCGGCAAGAGCGAGGAGATGATCCGGCGCCTTCGCCGGGCCGAGATCGCCGGCCAGCGGGTCGTGATCTTCAAGCCGCGCATCGACGACCGCTACGACACAACCGACGTGGTCTCCCACGCCGGCGCACGGATGCGGGCGGTCTCGGTCGAGAGCGTCCCGGAGCTCGTTGCACGTTCCGCCGGCCACGACGTGATCGGCATCGACGAGGTGCAGTTCTTCGACCGAGCTGTCGTCGACGCAGCGCTCGCGCTCGCCGACAGCGGCGTCCGGGTCGTCGTCTCAGGCCTCGATCAGGACTTCCGCCGCCTTCCATTCGGCGTCATGCCCGACCTGCTCGCCCACGCCGAGTTCGTCGACAAGTTGCAGGCAGTGTGTCACCGCTGCGGCGGCACGGCCACGACGACGCAACGACTCGTCGACGGGCGTCCGGCGCCGTACTCGGGCGAGACGATCGTCGTCGGGGCACTCGACTCGTACGAGGCTCGCTGCAGAGACTGCCATGAAGCGCGCCAAGGGGATCTGATCGTGGCAGAACCCTTGGTGGCCTGAGGATCTGAGGGCAGCGGCATCCGGCCTTCAGCGTGGGCCGTGCCGCCGGTCGGTCACGGCTCGCAACGACGTTCTTGGGCGCCTCAGGAGGCGAGTGAGACGGCGAAGATCTGCCAGGCCAGGAAGGACTTCGCTCCGAGGCTGAGCACCAGATAGGTCTTCTCCCCAAACGCGTAGTCGGCCCAGCGGCCGATCTCCCGGTACTGAAGCCACTGGTTGAGGCCGAAGCTGAAGAAGAAGCAGAACTGAACGATGAAGATGGCGTACACACCGATTGGGATCGTCGACGAGCCGAAGACGTTGACGGCGATCGCCACCCACGGAGCGATCCCCGCGATCGTCCCGAACCAGAAGGGCAGCATGGTGGTCGAAGTACGCCCGGGAGGGTTCATTCGTTCCTGGAGCCAACCGAAGAGGATCATTGCGACGTTGGCACCGGCGATCGCGATCACGGCGTTGATCGACGTGATGCCGAAGTAGAAACTGATCAGCACAACCATGATCGTGGCGCTGACGGAGTACTCGATCCAGCGGAAGCGATTGATGCCGTGCCGCAGGTCCTGCTCGTAGGTGTCCCGCGCCACGGTGGACGTGAGCAGGTGATCCAGGCCCGCCAGGCCGAGGAAGACCGCGACGGCCCATCCGATCCTCACGTCGAACAGTGTCGAGGGTGCCGGCACGGCTGTTCCCGGAGGGCCCTCCGGGAAATTCGATGTCACCGCGATCGCGAAATCGCTGGTCAGGAACAGGATCAGAGCGGCTTGGCCGAAGTGCAGAAATGTCAGGCCAAGGTTCCAGCGGCGAAGCCGGGCGAGGCGTTCGTCGTTGACCCCCGTTGCGATCGCAGTTGGATTGTGGCTACCAGGCATCGGACACCTTGAGTTCGACGGGCGAGGCGAGGATGCAGCGCCACAGGCAACGGTACAGGCGGGCTAGGTGTACGCGGGGAGGGATTCTCGCTCGTCGCGTAGCACCCGACCATGGTGGCGCCCTACACGGAAGGCGCGACAACAAGCACGAGCTTGCCGGTGAACGACTTCGTGATGAACTCCTCCTGCGCTCGGACGATCTCCCGCAGGGGGTAGGTGCGGGAGACGACAGGCTCGATCTCGCCACGCTCGACGTAGCGGATGAGATTCTCGAAGACGATCGGCTCCTGGACGGTGCAGCCGAGGAGGGTCAGATCCTTGAGGTAGAGCGTTCGCAGGTCGAGCGCGACGACCGGCCCGGCGATCGCTCCCGAGGTGGCAAGCCGGCCCCCGTTGCGGAGCACCGCGAGCAGCGGTGGCCAGCCCGGGCCGCCGACGACATCGATGACCACATCGATGCTCGCGGGTCCGAGCACGACCGCAGGCTCGTCCCCCCGTGGGATGACGGCCTCGGCGCCGAGGGCGCGCACCGCTCCCGCCTTCTCGGGCGAAGCGACGCCAACGACCTCGGCGCCGCGGCGTTTCGCGAGCTGGACGGCGGCAGAGCCAACACCACCGGAGGCGCCTGTGACGAGCACGCGTTCTCCTGCTACGACTGCAGCGCGGTGGAGGAGGTTCTCCGCCGTCGAATACGCGCACGGAAGCGAGGCGAGCTCGACATCCGACCAGGCGGACTCGACACGGTACGCCTCTCGCGAGGGTACGGCAACGTACTCGGCGAACGCTCCGTCACACTCGGACCCGAGCGTCCAGTACGGGAGCGGCGAGGAGGCGGGCGGGCGCATCATCGGTCGAACGAGGACTCGCTGACCGATTCGGGTTGCGGCGACGCTGGCACCGACACGGACGATCCTCCCGCAGCAGTCCGCACCCTGGATCAACGGGAACGCGAGCGGCGCGCCTGACCACGCACCGTCCGGTGGCACGCTGTCGTCCTCTGCTGAGACGTTCGCCGCGTCCGTCCCCGTAGCGATCTCCTTCGAGTACCAACCGACCCGCGTGTTGATGTCCGTGTTGTTGACGCCCGCTGCCGCCACCTCGATGAGAACCTCGTCGTCATTGACGAGCGGGAGGGCGATGTCCTCGCGATAGACGAGCAGGTCGGTGCCGCCGTGGCCCGTGAGGACGACGCCGCGCATGACCTCGGGAAGACGCGAGAGCGAGGTCGTAGCCATGCTCAGAGACTCGGTGGACCCGCGAGTTGGGAATCGAGCACGAGCACCGTTCTCGCTCCTTCGCCACGACGAAGCCTCTCCAGCGCGGCGTTCACGCCGTCGAGGTCCGAGACATGGGTGACGACGTCAGACAGATCGAGCTCGCCCGTGACCGCGAGCTCGGCCAACGCAGGCAGGTCGGCCGCCGGGTCGCCGGAGCCGTAGTAGGAGCCGCGGATGCCCTTGTCGGCGAGGAAGTCGATCGCGGGGAAAGAGACCTCGACACCCGCCGGTGCGAGGCCGACGACGACCGCAGTGGCCGCCGGGCGCAGAAGCTCCCACGCGAGGCGCATCGTCTCGGAGCTACCGACTACCTCGAACGCATGATCGACGCCCCCGGCGTTCAACTCCAGCACGGCCTCCCGGGGATCAGTCGTCGTCGCGTCGATCACGTGGGTTGCGCCACGCCGACGCGCGATCTCGAGCTTGGCCGGATCGCGGTCGATCGCGATCAGCGGCCACGCGCCGGCGAGCGCCGCGGCGGCAACGACCTGGAGGCCGACCCCGCCGCAGCCGATCACGGCGACGCTCTCCCCCGCACTCACGCGACCGACGTTGCGGACGGCGCCGAACCCCGTCATCACACCGCAGCCGAGGAGCGCCGCCTGCCAGAGCGGCAGCCCGGGCGGAAGCTTCACGGCGCCACGGCCATCGACCACCGTGTGCTCCGCGAAGCAGGCCGTCATCAGTCCGTGTTGCAGCATCGTCCCGTCGGGCAGGCTCAGCCGCGATGTGCCGTCCATCAGCGCCCCCTTGGCGCCGTTCGTACCGGCAGGGCCACACATGTTGAAACGCCCCGCGAGGCACGCAGGACACTTGCGACAGGACGGAACGAACGAGAAGCCGACCGGGTCGCCGACCACCACGTGCGTGACCCCCTCCCCGACGGCCTCGACGACACCGGCTCCTTCATGGCCTAGCACCATCGGCCAGCGGCCGTCGCCGAGATGGCCGTCGACGAGATGGAGATCGGAGTGACAGACGCCCGCGGCGGCAACCTTCACGAGCACCTCGCCGGCCCTCGGAGAGTCGAGCTCGACCTCTTCGACCACGACATGTCCGGGCTCGTGCAGCACGGCAGCCCGCATGCGCATCAGGCAATCCTCCAGCGTTCGAGCGCGTCCAGGTCTGGCGTCACTCCTAAGCCCGTGCCTTCGGGCGGCGCGATCGTCCCATCGGGTGCAATCTGGATCGGCGCCGGCAGGAGCCAGTCGCGCCGCTCCGCCGACCACGCGGGAGGATCGAACGGCACCTCGACGAACGGCACGGTCGAGAACGCGAGAGCTGCGTGGAGGTTGACGAGGAGGCCGTAACCGTTCGACCACGTGTGCGGCGACCACGACCGCCCCATCAGATCCGCGAGGCCGGCGGCGCGGCGACAACCTCCGACCCCGAGCGAGAGAACTGCGTCGCACTGCAGGACGTCGATGCCGCCCCGGACGACGAGGTCACGCGCCTCCTGCGCGGAGCGCACCATCTCGCCCGCTGCCAGCCGGAGGCTCGTCAGCCGACGCAGCGCGGCGTACCCGTCGACGTCGTCGGTTCGCAACGGCTCCTCGAGCCAGTAGATGCCAAGCGGTTCGAGCGCTCGGGCGACCTGAGCCGCAGTCGCGACGTCCCAGCGCGGCTCGAGATCACCCGGCATCCGCCACCCCTGGTTGGCGTCCACCATGAGCTGCAAATCGCTCCCGACTGCATCGCGTACACCCTCGACGACGGCCACGTCGTCGCGCCAGTCGGCGTGGTGAAAGCGAATCTTGACCGCCTTGACTCCGGCGTCGCGCAGCGCCACACACCGGCGAGCGCGCTCGTCTGGCTCGACGAGCTCGCCGCTCGACGCGTAGGCAAGGAGACGGTCGGAGCGGCCGCCGAGGAGCCTCCAGACGGGTTGGCCCGTCGCCTGGCCGACGAGATCCCAGACTGCAGCCTCGGCGATCCAGGGGCGGCTGCCGTGGAAGTCAACGGTCTCGCCGATCTCACGGACGAGCTCCGTCCGAAGCGGGTCGACGCCGACGAGACATGACTCGAGCAGGGCGCGATCCGGCAGTGCATCACCGCTCGCCCATCCCGAGAGGCCCTCGTCCGTGTGGACACCGACGAGCGTTGCAACCTGATGATCGCGTGGGATCGGATCCCAGGCTGCGCGAAACGGCGGGTCGAAGTCGACGCGGTAGCGTCGTGCCTCGACGGATGTGATGCGCATCAGCTGCCGCTGTAGAACGGATTCGTGAGCGTGTCGCGCTGGGCCACAATGCGCGCTGCAGCATCCGGGTCCCGTCCCGAAACGCAGACGCCGATCGCTTTGTGCACCGCTTCCCGATTCGCCACGCGCACAGCCGTCTCGTCGTCTGCTCGCGGATCGACCCAGACGGCCACCAGCACGTACAGGTCGCCCGTAGCCTCGACGAGACCGTCAGCCACGGAGTCGAGCACGCCCTGCCCGATACCGAGCTGGGCCGCGCCCCACGTGATCGTCTGGTGGCGATCGTCGGTGGCGGTCGCCTTGTTCATCATGAGGGTCGGCGGCCAAATCGGCTCGTATCTCTGCTGACTTGGGCCGACGCAGCACAGCACAGGTGTGTGACCGGGAGACGGCTGCGCAAACATCGTCAGCGCTGCCGCTGCCGTCGGGCTGCCCCGGCGTGCGAGCACGACGTTGACGTGGCTCCCGTTTGGCGCCTCGCCGCTCCAGCCCTCGCCGATCCGGCCGTCCATTTCGTCCAGGTTCATCGCTCTCCCTCGGGCCTCGAGATTGTCAGGTTTTCCTGCGTTCCGTGAGGGTCACGTCTGCAGTCTCCGAACGGGTCAGGTGTTGAGATCGAGCACAACGCGCAAGGCATCGCCGCTCCTCATCAGCTCGAACCCGCGCCCGACCTCGTCCAGAGACAGGCGGTGCGAAACGAGTCGATCGAGCGGCAGACGGCCCGAGCGGTAGAGGGCGAGGGTCGTACCGAAGTCGCGCTCGGGGCGCGACGAGCCATAGATCGACCCGAGCACCCGCCGTTCCATCCGAGGGATCGAGAGCGCTGGCAGCGTGAGCGTGGCGTCTGCCCTTGGAATCCCGATCAACACTGCGGCACCACGCGCCCGGGTCGCGAGGAACGCGGCCGCCATCGCCTCGGGCCGCCCGGTCGCTTCGATCGCGTAGTCGACGCCACCGCCCGAAACCTCTCGGATCGCCTCCGCAGTCGCCTCCGCCGAGCCCGCCCAGAGGACGCCTTCGGAGGCACCGAAGCTGCGAGCGGTCTCGAGCTTGGCGGGTGCCGCGTCGACCGCGATCACGGGCTCCGCACCGACCGCCAGCGCTGCCATCAGGGCAGAAAGGCCGACACCGCCGCACCCGATGATCGCCACTCGGTCGCCGGGCCGAACGCCTGCGGTTCGCCAGACCGCGCCAACTCCTGTCGTCACCGCACAGCCGACGAGGCCTGCCACGTCGAAGGGAACGTCCTTCGGAATCGGGACGCACGACTTTTCGGGCACGACGCAGGCCTCGGCGAACGTCGACAGGAACGAGTAGTGAAAGACGGGCTCGCCGTCGCGAGAGAGTCGGGTCGTCCCGTCCATCAAGCCACCCGTCTCCATGGCCGGCCAGGCCGTCGAGCAGAGCTGCGGCAGGTCCCGCAGGCACTCGCCACACATACCGCACGACGGCGCCCAGGAAAGCGCAACGTGGTCACCGACGACGACCCGTGTCACGCCCGGGCCGATGGCCTCGACGACACCCGCGCCCTCGTGGCCGAGCACTGCGGGGCATCGGGTCTCGGCCGTACCGTCGATCGCATTGAAGTCGGAGTGGCAGACCCCGCTCGCCTCGAGTCGGACGAGCACCTCAGCCGGTCCCGGCGGAGCGAGGTCGAGAGACACAACCTCGAGAGAGGCGCCCGTGCGCTCGAGAACCGCGGCGCGGACCTTCACGTGGTCGTAATCGTCGACTTCAGCGACGTTCGATCGCTCTGCAGAGCGCGAAGCTGATCGAGCGGGATGTGACAGCGCATCAGGTGATTCTCCTCGACGTCGATCAGCGGGGGCTCGACATCGTCGCAGATTGCGCCGATGCGGCGGGGGCAGCGCGTGTGGAAGACGCAGCCAGTTGGCGGGTTCGACGCGCTCGGTATGTCGCCGTCGAGCTTGATCCGCTCGCGGGCCTCCCCGTCGATCGTCGGCACAGCCGAGAGGAGGGCTTCGGTATAGGGATGGTGAGGACCGTCGTAGATCGTCTCGGACGGCCCGAGCTCCATCAGCCGACCGAGGTAGAGAACAGCGATCCTGTCGGAGACGTAGCGCACGACCCCGAGGTCGTGCGAGATGAAGAGGTACGAGACGCGCTTTTCGGCCTGGAGCTCGACAAGCAGGTTGAGGATCGCGGCCTGAACGGACACGTCGAGCGCCGATGTCGGCTCATCACAGACGACGAGCTTCGGGTCACCCGCGAACGCGCGAGCGATCGCGAGGCGCTGCTTCAGCCCTCCCGAGAGCTGGCTCGGGCGAGCGCTGACGTATCGCTCCGACAGCCGCACGGAGTGCATGAGCTCGAGCATTCTCGCGTCCGCCTGCTTCCCGGTCAGTCCCGCAAGCTTCCGGAGCGCACGCCGCAGGATGCGCCGCACCTGGTGACGCCGGTTCAACGCCGAGTCGGGGTTCTGGAAGACGATCTGGAGTTCGCGGAGGTCGGATGCCGAGCGCTTCCCGAGCGTTCCGGCGAGGTCGCGCCCGTCGAACATGACGGCCCCGGACGTCGGTGCGATGATCCCGAGCAGCGTGCGGGCGAGCGTCGTCTTCCCACTTCCGGACTCACCGACGAGACCTAGCGTCTCGCCGGGCCAGATCGCAGCCGACACCCCAACGAGGGCATGGACGTCGTGTCCTCCCTGGGCGAAGACCTTGCCGAGATCGTCGAACCGGAGGAGCGGCGCGCCGGAGCGATCGACATCGGGCAACACGAGATCGGCGCTGAACTCCCGCGGGAGCGTCTGCGCGCGATCGTGGAAATGGCAGCGGCTCAGGTGTGCGAGCCCGACGACGTGGGCATCGGGCTCCTCGGTACGGCAACGATCCTCCGCGAGCGTGCAACGACTCGCGAACACACAGCCGGGGAGATCGTCGCCGACATTGGGCATGAAGCCCGGGATCGTGTCGAGCCGCCCGTGGTCCTTCCGAACGCCTCCACGCGGCACGCAACGGAGGAGGCCGACCGTGTACGGGTGACGCGGATCGTTGAGGAGCGACTCCGTGTCACCCTCCTCGACGAGTCGTCCGGCGTAGAGCACGCCGACCCGGTCGCACATCTTCTGGATGATCCCGAGGTTATGGCTGATGAAGAGAACGGAGGTCTTGAGCTCGGACTGCAAGCCAGCGACGAGGTCCAGCACCTCGGCCTCGACCGTCGCGTCGAGTCCTGTCGTCGGTTCGTCGAGAATGAGCAGCGCAGGGTCGGTCGCGAGCGCCATAGCGATGATGACGCGCTGCTGCATGCCTCCCGAGAGCTGATGCGGGTATCTCTTCATCACCGAGCCAGGATCGGCAATCTGCACGGTCTCGAGCGCCGCACGTGATCGATCGTCCGCATCTGAGCCGGTCACACCAAGCACCTTGAATACCTCGGCGACCTGGCTCCCGATGCGAACCGACGGATTCAAGGCGGCACCGGGATTCTGGTAGACCATCGAGACGGCGGTCGCACGGTGGCGTCGCAGCTCACTCCCGGACAGAGCCAGGACGTCCCGACCGTCGATCCGGATTGCCCCGGACCGAACGAATCCGTTGCGAGGGAGATACTGGATGATCGCGAGCGCCGCCGTCGACTTCCCACATCCCGACTCGCCGACGAGGCCGTACGCCTCGCCTCGCTCGACGTTCAGCGTTAGCCCGCGGAGAACCTGGCGGTCACGACCTCTGACGCGATAAACGACGTCGAGGGCGTCGATCTCGAGCGCCGCGTCGGCGGTGACAACGTCCGTCATGAGCGCCTCACCGGTCGAGCACCTGCTGGAGACCGTCGGCGATCAGGTTGACACCGACGACGAGGCTCGAGACCGCGAGCGCAGCGAACAGCACCGTCCACCAGTACGTTCCCGAGCTGAGGAGCTGGTAGTTGTCGGCGATCTGCAACGACCAGTCCGGCGACGGGGGCTGAACGCCGAAGCCGAGAAAGGTCAGACCGGCGACGGCGAAGATCGCATAGCCCAGCCGTACGGTCGCCTCGACGATGATCGGGCCTGTGATGTTCGGGAGGATTTCGACGAACATGATGTACCCCGAACCCTCACCACGCAGCTTTGCCGCGTCCACGTAGTCGAGCTCTCGCTCCCCGAGCACCGTTGCCCGCACCGTCCGAGCGACGATCGGCGTGAAGGCGACCCCGATCACGATGATCAGCGTGGTGTTGGAGCTGCCGAGCCCGACGAGCGCAGTGACTGCGAGAACGATGAGCGGCAACGCGAGAAACGCATCGATCACACGGCTGATCGACTCGTCTACGATTCCTCTGAAATAGCCGGTGATGAGCCCGATCGTCGTGCCGAGCACGATTCCCAGCAGCGTCGCCAGTGGCGCGATCTTGAGCGTCTCGCTCGCGCCGACGATCACGCGGGAGAAGACGTCTCTCCCGAGCGCGTCGGTCCCGAACCAGTGAGCTCCGCTCGGCGGGGCGAGGACGACGTCGGTCAACTCCAGCGGATCGTCGGGAGCGATCGTCGAGCCGAAGAGCGCACAAGCAACCCAGAAGCCGACGATCAGGACACCGGCGATGAGCGTCTTCGACTTCGCAAGCTGGCGCAGCGTCTCGCGTCGCGCGATGTCCCGCTCGCGCGGCTGGATCCCAGCCGCGGCTTCGCTCATACCGCTCATCCGTCTGCCTGGAACCGGATTCGCGGGTTGAAGACGGAGTAGAGGATGTCGGCGACGAACGTGGCGACGAGGTAGATCACGCCTACGATCATGACGCCACTCTCCAGCATCAGGAAGTCCTTGTTCACCGCAGCCGTGTAGATGCGCTGGCCGATGCCGTTGTAGTTGAAGAGCTTCTCGATCACGAGCAGCCCTCCGATCAGGTACCCGACCTGCGTCGCAACGACGGCGATCGTAGGCAGCAACGAGTTGCGCAAGACGTGGCGTCCGACGACCTGTCGCCGGGTCAAGCCCTTCAGATATGCGGTGCGGGTGTAGTCGGCGTCGACGGACTCCATCACGCTTGAGCGTGTGATCCGGGCGATGTAGCCGAACAGGACGGCGACGAGCGCAAAGCTCGGCAGGAGGAGGTATTCGATCTGCGTCGGAATGCTCGCGCCCTCGGGTGCCGTCGCGGTGACGGGGAGCCACCCGAGCGTGACACCGAAGATGAGGATGAGCACGATCGCCGTCACGAACTCGGGTACCGCGGTCAGTGAGAGCCCGCCGACGGTAATCACCCGGTCGATGATCCCGCCGCGCTTGAGCCCGGCGATCGTGCCGCCGATGATGCTCAGCGGTACGACGAACACGAAAGCGACCGCGGCGAGCTTGAGCGAGTTGGCGAGGGCCGGCCCGAGCAGATCCGAGACAGGAACCTGGTATTGCAGAGACGTGCCGAGGTCGCCGCGTAAGAAGTGGCTGATCCAGTCCCAGTACTGCACGACGAGCGGTCGGTTGACTCCCAGAGCTTCGTTGAGACGGTCGACCTGTTCTTGCGATGCAAACGGCCCGAGTACGTTGCGGCCGACATCGCCCGGGAGTAGCTGAGCCAGAGCGAAGACGATCACACTCAGGAGGAAGAGCGTGATCAGCGCTAGGCCGAGCCGCTTGAGAAGGAACCTGGTGATCGCGCGCTCCCGGTTCGAACATCAGGGCTCCGGATGTCGGGCCGAAGCCGACCCGACATCCGGAGCGAGTTGACTCTAGGCTAGCGAGGTACGGCTCAGGTACACGAGCGCCGAGGCGTCGTGGTTGTAGCCCCTGACCCTCTTCGATCCCGCCGCGAGCGAGTTGAAGAAGTAGGGGAAGATGAACGGCGTGTCCTTGAGGAGCGTCCGCTGAATCGAGCCGGCGTACCGACGCTGATCAGAGAGTGCTATCGCTCCCAAGTACCTGTCGATGATCTTGTCGAGTGCCTTGTTCTTGTACTGCGCCTCGTTCCAGACGCTGCACGACTTGATCTCTGACGAGAGGTAGACGTTCGGCACCGATCGTCCACCCCACCCGGTGAGCGTCATCGGGCCGTTGAGCCAGGGTGTGTTGCCGTACTTGCAGGGCGCCGACCACTGGGTCCCGGCGAAGAACTGGGCGTCGGTTTGGAGCTGCAGTGCAAGGTTGATCCCGATAGCTTTCGCCGACCGCTGCATGATCTGGGCGAGCTGCGGCATCTCCCCGTTCTTCTGCACGATGAACGGAACCTTGAAGCCCCTCGGGTACCCGGCCTGTGCCAGCAGCTTCTTGGCGAGCGGGATGTTCTTCGTGCGTTGTGGGACGCGCTTGTTCGTCGATGGGTAAACGGGAGCAAACGGCGAGTCGTTGCCCACGTCCGCGTACCGGTTGAACAGCGTCTTGACGGTCGCAGGACGGTCGATCGTCAGGGCAATCGCCTGCCGCACACGCCGGTCCTTGAGCGGGTTGTTGAGGTTACCGCGCAGGCCCACGGTTCTGTTCTGCGCGCCCCGGACGGCGAAGATCTGCACGTTCGAGTTGTTGAACAAGGCGCGAGCGTTGGCGAACTGCACTTCGTTGAGCATGTCGACCTGTCCGCCGAGCAGAGCGGAGATCTGGGCAGCAACGTCGGAGTAGTAGGTGATATCGACGCCGTCGAGCAATGCTTTGCCGCCCCACCAGGTGGGATTCCGGTCGAACTTCGCCCCGACTCCGGGAGTGTACGAGACGAGACGGAACGCACCGGTCGCCTGCTGGGTCTTGTCGAACGTCCCCACCTTGTAATCCTTCGGCAGGATGATGGCCTGGTAGGTCGACGAGCACGTCAGGTACGGAAAGCTCGCGGTGGCTGCGTCGAGCGTGAACCGCACCGTGAGGTTATCGACGGCCTTGATCCCACCGGACGAGAGGACACCCTTGTAGGCGGAGAGCGCACCCGAATCGGCGCTGACGAGCCGCTCGTACGACGCGACGACATCTTCGGCACCGAACGACTGGCCACTCTGGAACTTGACATTGGGCCGCAGCTTGTAGGTCCACACGGTCGCGGTCGCGTTGGGCGTCCAGCTGAGGGCAAGCTCGGGTACGACCGTCAGGTTCTTCGTCGAGCGATTGAGGAACTCGCCAGCGATGCCGTCGGTCACGAGACCCCCGGTGTCCGCCAGCTTGTACGGCTCGAGATCCTTCGCCGGCGGCGGCAGCACGGCTAGCCGCAGGCGACCTCCCACCTGCCCCCGCGACTGCGCGGCGAACGCGAGCGGCGCATCGTAGGCCGCAAGAGCGGAGCCGACGACCCCCATCGACAATCCGAGCACCGTGGCCTTCTGAAGGAACCCTCGCCGGTCGAGCTCGCCGCTTGCGAATTCGTCGATGAGGTCGTTCTCGAGCTCTCCCGCCTGACCCAACCGATACTCATCGAGCCGACGCATTTCTTCAAAGTTCATCTCGATCCTCCCTCGCTCCTATGGGCTTCTGACGTGGGACACTACACCTGACCGAACGCATTGTCGTGGGCAAGCATCATGACCCAGGGCAACGGATATGCACCGTGCAAGCTTTGACGCGCGTGCCCTGCAGGAAGTTAGGCAGGCCGAACAGGGCGTGCGAGATGGGATAGTTGGCGCGTGCGGATCCAAGCGGATACGATATATGTCATGTTCGTTCCGGAAAGTCAAGCAGGCGGCACGCGCCCCGTTCACTACCGCGGCGCCGCCGCGTGAAGTCGACCGACCAACGTGGTAATTGGCGATCAGGTCTTCCCTGTTCCGTCAGCTGTGGATGCGTTCGGCCGCCTCGCTAGAGCGTTGGCACTCAGGTCAGCTACGACGTCCCGTACCGACGAGAGCACCAGGCATCACGATTCGGGGCGACGCCCTCACCGATCGGGGAGCGGCCTCGCAGGCGCTACGAGGTGCAACGCCCGCGCTAGGCGGTGGATCCTCGTTGAGCCGATCTCGGACTGAGCCGAATCAAGGACTGCGTCGCGCAGTTCCGACGGCGGATGGGTGGGCGCACGAAGCACGATGGAAGCGCTGATGCCGGCGCAGCCGAGCAGAACCGCCGCAAGAACGAGCAGGAATGCAGGGCGGGTGAACGCGTCGAGGAGATAGCCACCGAGGACGGTCGTCAAGGCGATGGCCGTGTACTCCCGGATGTTCCAAGCAATCGTGACCTTCGCCCGATCGCGAGGTTGGATCCTTGCCAGGGCGCCATCGACGATGATGGGCCAGGCTCCGATACCGAAGAACACCGCGGCGATCGTCAGCACGATGTACAGCAGAGCCTGGTGCGCTCCAACGAGGAGAGCCGAGCTCGCGGCACTCGCCGCCAGCATGATCCCGACCGTCAGCCGTGCTCCCGTAGCGGCTGCGATCAGGCCGGCGACGAAGGCGCCGGCGATCTTGGAGAACGAGGTCAACGCCGCCACGAACCCGATCACGAGCGGGCTTAGCAGGAAGACTTCGGACATGACGACCGGAGCAAGACTCACGAGCATCCCCATCGCGCCGACCAGGAAGAGATCAGGCGTCTGCAGCGCGAACCCCGCCGTGATCGCCAGCCGCGGCCTCGCAGATACCGCGGCGCTCGAATCTCGAAGCCACTGGCGCACGCTCGGCAAGGCCGTGAGCACCGCGGCAGTGCCGAGCAGGAACGTGAGGGAGATGCTCGTCGACCGGTGAACGCCAACGGCACGAAACGTCGCCACACCCAGCCCCGTAATGACAGCTCCCGCGATCGTTCCAGTGACATACAACGAGTACTGGGACACGAACGCCCGCTCCGACCCGCGCCGACCAGAGCGCCGCCCGAGGGCCGCTTGCACGCCCACCCAGAACAGCCCATGGCCGACACCTTGAATCATGGCAGCGGCCGACGTTGTCGCGTTCGACGGCGGGAGCGCAAGAGCCACCCCCCCGATCGCGATCAGGCTCAGGCCGACCGCAACTGCGCGCTCGGTCCGACGGAGAACGAGGGCGATCAAGGCGCCCAGGGCAATCGAGATCGTGTTGAGCGCGATCAGCGAGCTCGCGAAGAAGGCCGTCCTCCCTTCTGCGAGGAGGAGGAGCGGCAGCCCTATGGCCACGTTGGCATAGGAGATCCCCGCAGCGAGCGAGGCCATGCCTATCGCCCTTCTGATGGGTGTCACGAGATGGCAGTCAGCTGATGGGTTGCACGGGAACAGATCGTCGTGCATCATATACGGGATATGCTAAGCTCGATGCGGCAGTGAGCGCAAACTACCCAGACGTCGCGACCCCGGGCGGACAAGCGGATCTTCGCGACGCGAATCTCAGCGAGCTCCGCGCGTCCAATCTCGTCGACCTCGTATTCGACGAGGTCAGGGCAGCGATCCTCGACAAGTCTCTCGCGCCGGGCCTACGGGTAACCGAAGCCGGCCTGGCCAAGCACCTGAATGTGAGCAAGACCCCCGTGCGCGAGGCGCTCCTACGGCTCAGGCAGATCGGCCTGATCGAGGACGACGGTCGGCGCGGAGGCAGAGTTATCGCCCCGTCCCGTTCTGCGATCGAGCATGCCTTCGAGATTCGCGAGGCGCTCGAGGTGTTCACAGCCCGCGCGGCCGCAGAGCGGGCCACCGATTCGGAGCGCAGGGCTATCGATTCGGCCGCGGCCGAATCGCTCCGGGGAGCGGAAGCGGGCGACCGCAACGCATTCAGCCGTTGGGACTCGGTGTTCCACGAGCGTATCGCGAGGACGACATCGAATCCCCGTCTGACGCATCTGCTCGATGACGCATGCGGACTTATCGCGACACTTCGCACGCGCGACCTTCCGCACGCGGGTGCGTCGATCGAGTGCGCCAAGGGACATGTCGCGGTCGCCGCCGCTATCCAGGCAGGTGACGCCGCCGCCGCAGCAGTAGAGATGCGGACTCATCTGCTCCGCGTCAAGGACTACATCCTCGAAGCCTTGGCCGATGTGCTCGACATGTCCGAGCAACTCGCTGAACCGATGTCCACTCCACCGAATCAGGAGCCCAACCCGTGAACACCATCCCCTTCAAGGCGCATGCGGGACCTGTCCGCGACTTCATCGGGTACGGCCCCACCACACCGGACCCTCAATGGCCCGACGGGTCGGCCGTTGCTGTCAACCTGGTCCTCAACTATGAGGAAGGGGCCGAGTATTCGCTGCTCGACGGCGACGAGTTCAACGACACGTGGGGCGAGTACTCGTACCAGATCCCGCCGGAGATCCGCGACCTCGGCACCGAGATGCACATGGAGTACGGCAGCCGCGTCGGAGTCTGGCGGCTCGCGCGGATGTTCGACGAGTACGGGATCGACGTCTCGATCGACGCCCCGGCGGTTGCGCTCGAGCGAAACCCCGAGTTCTGTAGTTGGATCCGCGAGCGCACCCACGACGTCATCGGCCACGGGTACCGCTGGACCGAGGACTCGCGGATGACACGCGACGATGAAAAGGCGTACATGCAGCTCGCGATAGCCTCGATCGAGCGCACGACAGGCCAACGCGTCAAGGGATGGATCGTGCGGTCGTTCCCGAGCGTTAACACGCGCGAGCTGCTGGTGGAGGACGGAGGGTTTCTGTACGACTCGGACTCGACGAACGACGAACTGCCCTACTACGTCACGACTCTCGGCAAGCCGTTTCTCGTCGTGCCGTATTCCAAGGTATACAACGATGTCCGGTATCTGATCGCACCGACGTATGCCACGCCGAGGCACTTCTTCGAGAACCTCAAGCTCGCGCTCGATTTCATGGTCGACGAGGCTACCAAGGGGTATGGCGGAAGGACCATGTCGGTTGGTCTGCACGCGCGGTGGAGCGGCCAGGCAAACCGCGCGACTGCCGTCCGAGATTTCATCGAGTACGTGCTCAATAAAGACGGAGCCTGCTTCATGCGACGCCTTGACATCGCACAGCATTGGCTCGAGCAGCACCCTCCGGGATGACGGAGGACTCAGCCGGGAACGGTGCAGGCCGCCTGTCTCGGCGCGTCGCGCTCGTGACGGGCGGAAGCTCCGGGATCGGCCGCGAGATCTGCCGGCTCTTCGCGGCCGAGGGGGCAACCGTCGTGATCGGCGACCAGACCCAGGACGCGGTCGAAGGCGGTGTCCCAACGCAGCAATTGATCGCGGACGCGGGCGGCACGGCGACGTTCGTGCAGGCCGACCTGGGCGTCTCGGCCGACATAGCCGCGCTCGCCACTTCCGTGCTGCGCGAGCACGGCCGCATCGACATCCTCGTCAACAACGTGGCGACGTACGTCGGAAAGCCGCTCCTCGAGACCACCGAGGACGAGTGGAATCGGGTCTTCGCCGTGAACGTGACCGGGGTCTTCCTCCTGACGAAGGCCGTCGTCTCGCAGATGCTGCGGCAGGAGTTGCGCGAGGGAGTCAGAGGTCGGATTGTCAACATTTCGTCGCAGCACGGAATGATCGCGGCACCCAGGGACATCGCCTACGGCACTTCGAAGAGCGCGATCGTCTACATCACCCGTCAGATCGCCACGGACTACGCCGCCGACGGAATCATCTGCAACGCTGTCGCACCCGGCAAGATCGCGACGGGGAAGGGAGGGCGCGAGGACGAGCCCGAGTGGACCGAATACTGGCGTTCTCGGACGCCTCTGCCTCGCCTGGGAACGCCGGTCGATGTCGCCCGCGCCGCGCTGTTTCTCGCGAGCGACGAAGCCACGTACATCACAGGAGCGAACCTGATGGTCGACGGCGGCTGGAGCGCGAGCTAAAGACGTGCGCGTAGGGATCGTCGGAGCAGGCTGGGCAGCGAACGAGCACAGTGCGACGCTCGCCCGCCTGGACGGGGTCACGATCGCCGGGTTCGCCGACCTGGACGTGACGCGAGCGAAAGAGCTCGCCGCCCGATACGGGGCGACCCACCACGCGACGGCGGGCTCGTTGATCGCCGCAGAGGAACTCGACGCGGTCGTCGTCGCCACTCCGCCGGGGGCGCACCGCGAGGCGGCAATTGAGGCAATTGAAGCAGGACTCGCCGTCTTCCTGGAGAAGCCGATCGCCCGCTCGCTGGAGGATGCAACCTCGATCGCCGCGGCCGCAGAGGCGGCTGGCACGGTCTGCGCGGTGGGGTACCAGTGGCGTGCAATCCCGGCTCTCGATTCACTGGCCGCAGCTCTCGAGGGGGAGGGTGTGAGACAGATCGTCAGCGAGGGCACTGGCATCACGCAGGCACGGAGCTGGTTTTCTAACACCGCACTCTCCGGCGGCTTGATCTCCGAGCGCGGCAGCCATCACATCGATCTACAGCGCGCGGTCGGCGGCGAGATCGTCTCTGTCCAGACCGCGGGGAGCAGGCTCGTCGCCCAGGAGCTCGGCCACGCTTCGGACCTGGGCAGAGGGACAGAGACAGGCGTG
Organism: Gaiella sp.; assembly: GCF_039915195.1. Lineage (GTDB taxonomy): Bacteria > Actinomycetota > Thermoleophilia > Gaiellales > Gaiellaceae > Gaiella. The sequence goes on along the minus strand of NZ_JBDSNT010000004.1, from coordinate 33,349 downwards.
GCGATGACGCTCCACTTCGCATCCGGCGCCCTCGGCATCGTCCATGTCCTCTGGGTGCCGGAGACGTATCCGAGCCGTCACCGGCTCACGGCCTTTGGCTCAACGTCGATGTACGAGCTCGACCTCGACCCCGTCTTCTCGCTGCGCCGCGACTCAGGGGAGCCAGTCCTCCCCGATCCTGCCGGCGAACATCCCTTCGCAATTGGGCTGATCCGCTTCGTCGACGCAGCGCGCCGACAAGATCCAGAGGGCGTTATCTGCTCTCCGCGGGAGGCAGCGAGCACCCTGGCGGTGGTCGTGGCCTGCGAGCACGCGCTCGTGAGCGGCCGCACCGTTCCCGTCGAGCCGTTGACGGGCACCGCGGGATGATCGCAGGCAGCCGTGTCCTCGTTACCGGCGCCGGCTCGGGAATCGGCCGTGCTCTCTGTGAGTACCTGGCAGCGAGGGGTGCGGCGATTGCCGGGCTCGATCGGAACGGGGCGGGCCTCGGTCGGACGATCGACGAGCTTCGGTCGCGTGGCGCGACGACTGTCGGCCTCGAAGCTGACGTGGCCTCATTCGACGAAGTGAACGCCGCAATCGGGGCCGCGGCTTCAGCCTTCGAAGGGCTCGACGCGGCAGTAAACGTCGCGGGCATCGGCGGATACACGGGAGATGTCGTGGAGACGCCGCTCGAGGCGTGGGAACAGACGGTGGGCGTGAACCTCACAGGAGTCTTCCACGTCTGCCGTGCCGTCATTCCACTGCTCCGTGCAGCGGGCGGTGGCTCGATCGTCAACGTCAGCTCGCAGTACGGACTTGTTGGGTGCCTCGCGAGCCCCGCCTACTGTGCCTCGAAAGCGGGTGTGATCGGCCTCACGCGCTCCCTCGCCGTCGATCACGCCCGCGACAGAATCCGTGCCAACTGCGTGTGCCCGGGACCGATCGAGACACCGTTGTTGTACGCCAGCGAGTCACAGACTGACGTCGCGCAGCGCGAGCACGAGCGGACGCACGGAAGGCTGCTCGCCGGCCGCCCCGGCACGACAACAGAGGTCGCCGAGGCGATCGGCTACCTGCTCGAGGCAGAGTTCGTGAACGGCGCTGTCCTGACCCTCGACGGCGGCTGGACCGCTGGCTAACGCAGCCGCTCGACCATATGTCGTATATGATGCAGAAGTGACATACGATCTCGTTGTGCGCGGGGGGACGATCATCACGTCCGACCGCAGCGTCGTTGCCGATGTCGGAGTGCGCGGCGAGACGATCGCTGCGATCGGAGACCGCCTCAGAGGCGCGCGCGAGATCGATGCAACCGGAATGTACGTCCTCCCTGGTGCGATCGACGGTCACGTTCACATGCGGACGAACCGGGCTCACGACGTCTACGACGACACCTTCGAAACTGGCACGATCGCCGCAGCCTTCGGCGGCGTGACGACGATGGTCGATCAGGCGCAGGTCGAAGTGGGAACCTCGTTGAGCGATGGCCTCGACAGCCGCCTCGCCGAGGCCGAGGCGTCGCTGATCGACTACAGCGTGCACATCAACGTCCGCGAGGCGTCTCTCGAGCGGGTCGCCGAGATTCCGGCGATCGCTGAACGCGGCTTTCCCAGCTTCAAGTTCTTCATGAACTACGAGACCTACGCACTACCGGACGAAATCATCTTCGCCGCGATGCAGGCGGTAGCCTCATGTGGTGGGCTGGCGATCGTCCACGCCGAGCACCGAGGGGTGATCGAGGAACTCGAGCGTCAGAATCGTCTCGCTGGCCGCACCGGGCCCGAATGGCACCTGAGTGCACGACCGCCAGAGCTCGAAGCAGAAGCTACCCACCGTGCACTCGCACTCGCCCAGATTGCCGGCGTACGGTTGCTGATCTTTCACATGACTGCCTCCGAGGCGCTCAGAGAAGTCCGTGCCGCACGCGCCCGCGGCCAGGAGGTTTACGGCGAAGTCTGCACGCAGTACGTCCTGCTCAGCGACGCAGACATCTATGACCCGGTCAGCGGCACGGCTCTCAGGTTTAGCCCGCCCCTCCGGACGCCCGCGCACCAGGAGGCGCTGTGGGCTGCGCTCGCCGACGGGACATTGGACGTGATCTCGACGGATCACGGGCCACGACGTCGCGTCTCCGGTCCCGACGGACAGCTCTACACACCGCCTGGAACGAGCGGGATCGAGACACGCCTGTCGCTCTTCCACACCTTTGGAGTCCTGGCGGGGCGGATGTCCCTGCAGCGCTGGGTGGATGCGTGCTGCACACGCCCCGCAGTCGTCTGCGGTCTCCCGACGAAGGGGCGCGTGGACATCGGGTACGACGCCGATCTCGTCGTCTTCGACCCCGAAGCGAAGCTCACGCTGTCACACGAGGTTCTCCATTCCGACATCGACTATTCGACGTACGACGGGATCACCGTCCAGGGACTGCCCGTGACGACGATCAGCCGTGGTGAAGTGCTCATAGAAGATCGAACGCTCATGGCGGCGCCGGGACGCGGACGACTCGCTCCGCGCGGCTATCCCGGTCCGCTCTGATCGGTAGCGGCCCGCGCCGCCGCCTCGTACGGGAGTGCCTCACTGTCGATCGGGAGTCGGCGGACGGCCATCACCTTCCGCTCCGACATCGGACGGTTGAGATCGGCCAGGAGCTCCCGCGCATCGTATCCCCGCCCTGCCGCCTCGAGCTCAGTGGTGGCGAAGACAATCCGCACGACGCCCGCGAGCAGAGCGGCCGCCTGACACATCGGGCACGGCTCGGTGCTTGCAACCAACGTCGCTCCGGACAGATCCGGGCTCCCGAGCGCGCGCGCCGCGTTTCGCAACGCGACAACCTCCGCGTGCGCCGTCGGATCGTCGTCAGCGACATATCGGTTGACCCCCTCCCCAACGATCTCTCCGCCGAGTGCGACAATGGCACCGAACGGACGTCCGCCGGTCTCCGCGTTCTCCACGGCGAGTGCGATCGCACGGGTAAGCCAGACTTTTTCGCGAGGCGACCCCGTCAACCGAGGGGTGCTTTCGATCGTAGCCCGAATCCACCAATGTGCTTGATCCCGCCAAACGGTGGGTACAGGCTAGGCCAACACATGCACGCGGCCTCCGAGAACCTTCACTTCGTAGACGGCCACGCGCATGCCGGGATCGTCGAGGCAGACACCTGAGACGAGGTCGAACTCCCAGCCATGGTGGGGGCAACGGAGCACCTTCCCCTCCTCAAGGGAGTACGCACCGGGCGTGCCGCTCTCCCGCGTCCTCAGCGTTCCCCGACAGAGAGGAGACCCGACATGCGGGCACCGATTACGGAGCGCCTTGAGGCTCCCGTCGCTCGGGTCGACGAGAACTCCGATCTCACGTCCGCCGACACGGACGATGGCTCTTCCGTCGCGTATCACGTGCTCGAGAGAGGCGACGTCGTGCCACTCCCTCATGCTGTGACGAGCCCCAGCTTGTCCCCGTAGAAGGCCGCGGCGTTCTCGTGCATGACCTTGGCGCGCCACGCCTTGGGCAACCTGTTGATGACAAACTTCGGATCGTCCCAGTCCCAATGCGGATAATCGGACGCGAAGCAGAGAATGTCTGGAGCCCCTGCAGCCTCGAGCATCTCGAAGAGCAACGAATCGTGGCCGTCCGTATGCTCGAGTGGCTGGGTCGAAAAGCGCACATGATCGCGCATGATCTCGCTCGGCCGCCGCTCGAGCCAGGGTACCTCCGCCCGCAACCCGCGCCAGTTCGTGTCCAGGCGCCACAGGAGGCCTGGGAGCCAGGCGACGCCGCCCTCGAGCAGCATGACTTTCAGGGTCGGCAGGCGCTCGAAGATGCCGTTGCAGATGAGCGACACGAGATGCGACATCACGCTGGTCGCGGAGCCGACCGTGTGCCACTCGATGTAGAACGTGTGCGCCCCGGCTCCACCCCCGGGAGCGGCGATTCCCATGCCCTCGCCGCTCGTGTGGATAGCGACCTGCAGCCCACACTCGGCCGCCGCCTCGAAGATCGGCAGATAGCGCGGCTCACCGTAGGGGCGTTCGGATCCCGCGCAGAGCAGCACCTCCACAAAGCGGTCATCCGTCGCCGCAGCTCGCTGGATCTCTCGCGCAGCGGCCAATGGATCCTGAGCCGGGCAGAGGATCGATCCCCGCAGGCGCGGCTCACCGTCGAGCCACTGCTCGCGCACCCAGTCGTTGTGCGCACGCGCAAAGGCCGCGGCACGATAGGGGCTGGCCATCAGGGATACCGTCGATGCATCGTTCGCGTGGAGGATCCCGACGTCGGCGCCATACGCGTCGAGTGCCTCCCGCGAGATCCGCTCCAACGCGCCAGGCGCATAACCGGGCTCTAGGAGACCCTCGTCATTCGCAAAACCGAAGGGGTGACTCCAGGGGTATCCCGGCAGACCGAGATCCCCGCGAGTCTGGAACCACTCGCGCTGAGCCGGATCCATATACGACAGGAAGTCGGCCTGATCCGCGATCACATGGTGAATGTCACAATCGATCACTTGTTGAGCATATACCAGATATCTGGTGGAGCATATACCAGATATGATGTAAGGGTCGCCATGATAACGTCCCTCTCCGGCGGCATGACCAAGGAGCGAACATCGAACTAGGCGCATACGCTACGACCGATGCCTTCGACGGGTCAACCCTCTCTGTCGCGGCGACCGGAGCCCTCAAAACCCAAGTCTCTGAGCGAACGGGCACGCTGTGGGCAGCCGTCGAGACCGACGCGAGCGGCGGTCTGCAACTCATCCGAGGCATGCTCTCGCCCGAGTATCGCGGGCCTGGCTCGGGCGCTCGAAGGCACCCGACATGAAGCAAGCCGTCGTGCTCGTCACGGGAGGCGCAGGCTTCGTCGGGAGCAATCTCGTCAGGCGGCTGCTCGAGAACGACACCGACACCCGCGTCATCGTGTTCGACCGCTCCGCCGACGCCCTCGCGCACGCGCTGTTCGCCCCGTTCGCCGACCGTGTCACGGTGCACCTGGGTGACATCACGAGCCCTCGGTCACTCTCCGACGTGCCCGGAAAGGAACTGATCACACACGTGGCACACGCCGCCATGGTCGCGCACGTGCCGCAATGGGAGATCGACGACCCGACACGGTTTGTCGACGTGAACATCGTCGGTACCACGAACGTTCTCGAGTGGGCGCGACGGCTCCCCTCGCTCGAACGTTTTCTCTACCTCAGCAGCGGTGGCGTGTACGGCGATGCGACGGCGGACAGCCCCGAGGCACCCCAACCGGAGACGGGCCCGTTCAATCCACCGGAGCTCTATGCGATCTCCAAGTACACATCCGAACTGATCGCGTGCCGTTATGGCGTCCTCTTCGGCCTCGACGTGCGCGCGGTACGCCTGAGCTGGGTTTTCGGCCCGATGGAGCGAACCACGTCGAGCCGGTCCCTCATGTCGCCGCCCTACGCGATCGCAAGGGCGATTATCGAAGACCGGCCGGTCACAGTTACGCGACGCTCGCTGTCGGCGGTCGGCGACTTCCTGAGTTCCGAAGACATCGCGCATGCGCTTTGCTCACTCCTCGGCGCGGTCGCCCCTCGGCAGGCGTGCTACAACATCGCCGCCGGCGAGCTGACGAGCATTTCGGACCTGCTCGACCTGGTGGCCGCCGTACACCCGTCTCTCCGGCGTGCGGTGGTAGCCGACGGAGAGAGCGCCGACATCGACCATGATCCGACCCTGCGACGCGCACGCTGGAACGCCTACGACATCGAACGCATGCGCAGCGAGTTCGAGTGGGAGCCGCGCCCACTGGCCGAGCAGCTCGCGTCGTACTACGCCTGGGTGTTCGGCGACGCGCCGACGCGCTGCCCGGCTGTCGCGCAGGTCTGACCCGATGAAGTTCGGAATCCTCCTGATCGCACCGAACGTGAGCGGCGACTACACGCGGGACTTCACCGAACTGCTCGAGCAGGCTATCGCCGCCGACGAACTGGGCTACGACTCGGTCTGGGTCACCGAGCACCACTCTGCGTTCGGTGTCATCGGGTCGCCAGCCGTGCTTCTCGCCGCGATCGCGATGAAGACGAGCCGAGTGCGCCTCGGCTCGATGGCGGCAATCTTGCCGTATCACCGACCGATCCACATCGCCGAAAGCTACGCGCTCGTCGACGTCCTGAGCGGCGGACGCCTTGAGCTCGGCGTCGGCCGCGGGAATCTCGCTTCCGAGCTCGCGTTGCACGGCGTCGATCCCGACACGAGCCGAGCGACGTTCTGGGAGAGCCTCGAGACACTCCGTGGTCTGTGGGGGGACGGCCCGCAGCCCGAGGGGCTGACGACGTTTCCGCAGCCCCTACAGTCTCCGGTCCCGATCTGGGTCGCTGCAAACAGCCTCGAATCAGCCGAGCGGGCTGCCGGGCATGGCCTCCGGATCGCGACGTCGCCCGCCGGAGGCGATTTGGCCGACTACACGCGAAACATGCGCGCGATGCGCGCGATGCTCGAGGCACGCGGTCACGAGCCTGCGCGCATGGAGTTTCCGCTTTCGACCTTCGACACCTACATCGCACCGACGCGGGCCCAGGCTCGCTCAGACTTCCTCGAGTCCGCCTTCAGGATGCACCAGCTGATGTCCGCGGCGGGACGCCGCCCGCCTACCGCAGCAACGCCAGCGGCGTTCGCCGACCGCGCCGACGCCCTGGGCACACGAGTCGTGACCGACCCGACGGAAGCAATCTCATTCCTGCGGGCGCTCGACGCCAGGGCCGGCCTCGGGCATTTCGTTGCGGCGACGGCGCAAGGCGGCCTCGCGCACGAACTCGTGCTGTCGTCGATGACACTCTTCGCCGAAGAGGTAATGCGCGTCATCCGAGCCGGTTAGAGGCACGGCGGATCAGCAAGTAGCGAACCCGCGGGCCGACTCCTGGTATCCGGCTCGCCGTCGGCTGACTCCGCGAGGCGCGACCGGCCTCTCGGCTGGCGCGCAATCGAACGTGCACCCGCCCACCCACGCCCTCCGTCGGGTCGATCCGAATGCGATTCGACTTGTCGAACAGAGACGAGCCGCTTCTCACGTCGAACTCCCAGCGATGCAAAGGGCAAACGAGCACGTGGCCGTCCAACATGCACGATGCGTCCGTTCGCGAATCCGATGCGACTCGTGATCAGGGGGGCGTGCGCGCCTGGTGCGTTGCTCGACGCGTACGGTGCGGCGGACGACGTCACGTCGCGAGTGTTCCTTATTTGGTACAACGTCCCACCACGATGGTGATCGCGAAACTCGAAACGTTCGTCGTCGGCAACCCGTCCCCTGGCTTCGGCGGAAAGTACTTCATCTTCCTCAAGCTGACGACCGACGACGGGATCGAGGGCATCGGCGAGGTCTACACCGCCACCTTCGGCCCGCACGTCGTGACGCAGATGATCGAGGACGTCTGCGGCCGCCACGTGATTGGCGCCGACCCGTTCCGGATCGAGCGACTCTGGCGCGACGTCTACGGCCAGGGCTACTCTGGGCGTCCGGACATCTCGCTCGTCGGCGTGCTGAGCGGGATCGAGATGGCCTGCTGGGACATCGTCGGCAAGGCGGTCGAGAAGCCCGTCTACGAGCTCCTCGGCGGCCTCGTGCACGAGCGCCTCCGCGGGTACACCTACCTCTACCCTGAGCCTGCCGATACGACCAACGTCTACTTCGACGCCGATCTCGCAGCCGAGCGTGCGGCGGAGTACATGGCGCTCGGGCACACCGCCCTGAAGTTCGACCCGGCGGGTGGCTACTCGACCTTCGACCCGAGGCAGCCCGGTCTCGAGGAGCTCGAGCGCTCCGAGCGCTACGTCCGGCAGGTGCGCGCGGCCGTCGGCGACCGCTGCGACCTGCTCTTCGGCACGCACGGCCAGTTCACGCCTGCCGGAGCGATCCGTCTCGCGCAGCGCCTCGAGCAGTACGACCCGCTCTGGTTCGAGGAACCAACGCCACCCGAGATCCCCGAGGAGATGGCGAAGGTCGCACGCGGGACGTCGATCCCGATCGCGACCGGTGAGCGGCTGACCACGAAGTACGAGTTCTCACGCGTCCTCGAGACCGGCGCCGCGGCGATCCTGCAGCTGAACCTGGGTCGAGTCGGCGGCCTTCTCGAGGCAAAGAAGATCGCCGGGATGGCCGAGGCGCACTATGCCCAGATCGCGCCTCACCTCTACTGCGGCCCGGTCGTCGGCGCTGCGAACATCCAGCTCAGCGCCTGCAGTCCGAACTTCCTCGTGCTCGAGGGGATTCGGGACTGGGGAGGCTTCCACGCCGAGATCCTGAAGACGCCGATCGAGTGGGAAGACGGGTACGTCATTCCTTCGAGGGCACCCGGCCTCGGGGTCGAGCTCGACGAGGCCGTTGCGGCAGCGCACCCGTACGACGGTGACGAGCTCCACCTGACGCCCGTCTTCGGGCCACCCACCTAGCCGCTACGCAATGATCTGAGCGGGAAACCCGGGCGCGCGCAGGTCTGCGCCCACCGCATCCTCGAGAAGCTTGACGACCATTGGCGACCACGCGGTGCCGCCATACTCCTCGCGCGCGCGAAGGAATGTGTCCTGGACGAGCGAGGCGAGCTCGAGAGGCACGCCGAACTCCTCGCCGAGCTCGTGTGCGAAGCCGAGATCCTTGCAGGCCAGGTCCATCGTGAAGCCGATGTCGTAGCTGCCGTTCAGGATCACCTGGCTCTCGGTCTCGTGGACGAAGCTCGTGCCCGAGCTCGCCTTGATCACCTCGAACGACTGCGCGAGATCGAGACCACCCTGCTTCGCCAGCATCAACGCCTCCCCGGCGGCTACGAGATGGATAAAGGCGAGCATGTTCGTAATCACCTTGATCACGGAGGCGCTACCCAGCGAACCGATGTAGAAGACCTTGCCGCCGATCGCCTCGAACGCCGGGAGGTGTTCGGCGAAGACGTCAGCGTCGCCACCGACGAGGACCGTGATCTGACCGGACGCAGCGAGATGGACGCCACCGGTGACCGGTGCCTCGAGCGTCCGGACGCCGAGCGCAGCCGCGACCTCCGCAAGACGGAGCAGCTCGTGGCGGTCGTTCGTGCTCGAGTCGATCCACGTGCCTCCCGCCGAGAGCCCCTCGAGCACTCCATCGTCTCCACAGAGAACATCCTCGACAACCTTCGGGGACGGGAGGCAGGTGAAGACGGAGTCGGAGGCGGCCGCCACTCCCTTCGGGGACGCGGCCCAGACGGCGCCCGCCTCGACGAGCGACGCGGCGGCGGCTTCGTCGCGATCGTTCACGGTCAGCGGGAATCCTGCTTCCAGCAGGCTCGCTGCGAGGTGCCGCCCGAGATTGCCGAGCCCGACGAAGCCGAGGCGTTGCATGGTGGGTCCTTTCGCCAATTCAGGGTCAGGTCAATTCAGGGTCAGGGGATGAGGACGATCTTCCCGAACTCAGTGCCGTCGTGGAGGCGCGTGAATGCGGCCTGGGCGTCCGAGAGTGCAAACTCGGAGTCGATCAGCGGCTTCACCCCGGTCTGCTCGAGGAACGCGCACATCTCGCGGAACTCGTCGCGCGTCCCGATCGACGATCCACGGACCGTGAGCTGCCGCCAGAACATTCGAGACAGGTCGGCCGACGGGTCCGGGCCGCTCGTTGCTCCTGCGACGACCACCGTGCCGCCCGTGCGAAGCGACTTCAACGAATGATCCCACGTCGCCTTGCCGACCGAGTCGAGCACCGCGTCGACCCGGTGTGGAAGCCGACTGCCCGGAGCAAAGGCGCCCGCTGCACCGAGCTCGAGGGCCTTCGCCCGCTTCTCCTCGCTGCGGCTCGTCACGTAGACGACGAGGCCGGCGGCGTTGCCGAGCAGGAGGGCCGCGGTCGAGACCCCTCCTCCCGCGCCCTGGACGAGAACGGACTGGCCCGGTCGGAGACCGGCGCGATTGAAGAGCATGCGATAGGCAGTCAGGTAGGCAACGGGGAGGCATGCTGCCTCGACGAAGGAGAAGCCCGCCGGCTTGGGCAGGAGGTTACGCGTCGGAACCGCCATCCGCTCTGCTAGCGATCCGGGCACGCCTCTCTCCGAGAAGACGTGAAAGTCGGCGGCGAGCGTCTCGTCCTCACCCGGCTCGGGATTCCCGAGCACTGCATGCGCGACGACCTCTCGCCCGTCGGCCGTCACACCGGCTGCGTCGGTGCCGAGGATGATCGGTACCTCATCCTTGGTGACCCCGATGCCGCGCAGACTAAAGAGGTCGTGGTGATTGATCGCCGCCGCGCGAACGGCGATGACTTCCCAGCCATCGGGAGCCGTCGGCTCGGGGACATCACGGATCTCGAGGCCGGCCAGCGGATCGTCGGGCGTGATTCTGGCGCAGACAGCTGCGAGCAATTCAGAAACCTCCGCGGGGAAGAGCGCAGCCGTCGACGACGGCGTGCATCGGAAGGCGCGAGCGTACCGACCCAAGGTTGTGTCCGTCGCATATGCTCACGCAATGCGTGTAATTGTCTTCAACGGGGCCGGCGGAAACGAGGTTATCGATCTCGTGGAGCGAGCCGACCCGCTCCCGACCGGTGACGACGTCCTCGTCGCCGTCCGCTACGCGGGACTAAACCCCGCTGACATCGCACAGCGCGAAGGTCGCTATCCCGCCCCTCCGGGCTCGCCGCCGGACGTTCCCGGGATCGAGGTCTCCGGAACCGTGATTGCCTTCGGACCGACGGCGCGTCGATTCGCGATCGGCGACCGCGTCTTCGGGATCGTGGGAGGCGGTGGGCTCGCCGATCGCGTCCTCGTCCACGAGCGGCACGTCGCCGCCGTTCCCGACGTTCTCGACGACCTTGCCGCTGCGGCCGTTCCAGAGGCCTTCGTCACCGCTCACGACGCAGTAATGTCACAGGCGCAGCTTCGACCGGGCGAGCTCCTCGTGGTCAACGGGGCGAACGGCGGAGTCGGAACCGCCGCCGTGCAGATCGCAGCCGTCTCGGGCGCTCGCGTTCTCGCAACCGTCAGGACCGAGTCTCTTCGCGACGACGTCACGAAGCTCGGCGCGACCGTGATCGCACCGGACGATCTCGTCGAGCGCGCGGTTGCCGAGGGCGGCGCCGACGTCATCCTCGAGCTCGTCGGTTCTCCTAATCTCGACCCCGACCTTCGCGCACTTGCTGTCAAGGGACGGATCGTCATCGTCGGCACCGGCGGCGGGACGGAGGCGCCGCTCGACCTACGGAAGCTGATGGGACGTCGCGCGCGCCTGATGGGGACGGTCCTCAGGGCACGACCTCTCGAGGAGAAGGCTCTCGCGGTTCAGTCGTTCGCCCGCGAGGTCGTACCGCACCTCGCCACTGGGCGAATCGTCTCCCTCGTCGATCAGGTCTTCCCGGCCGAGGACGCTGGTGCCGCGTTCGACCGGCTCGAGGCGTCGGGCAAGCTCGGCAAGGTGCTTCTCGACTTCGACGCGTAGTGGCATGGCCCAGGTAGCGTTCCTCGCGCACTGCTTGCTCAACCAGAACGCGAAGACGCTCGGCGGCGCGAAGACGCCCGCCGTCTGGGAGCCGGTGATCGACATCCTGCTCGAGCGCGGCTGGGTGATCCGACAGATGCCGTGTCCCGAGCTCGCCTTCGGCGGGGTGCGGCGTTTCTGGTGGGTGCGCGAGCAGGCAGACACGCCGCTCTTCCGCGAGCACTGCCGGCGGCTGGCGCGCACCGTCGCCGCCACGATGCAGCCACACGTCTCGGCAGGCGATGACGTGGTGATGATCGGGATCGATTCGAGCCCCACCATGGGCGTCTCCTTCCAGCCGTCGTCGACGACGTGGGGAGGCGAGCCCAACATCGGAGCCGACGACACAACGATGGTCGACGGGGAAGGAATCTTCCTCGAAGAGCTGCGAGCCGAGCTCGAGAGCCGCGACCTGCCGATGCCACGACGAACGGGCATTCGCCACTGGTTTCCGGACTACGACCCGGCCGAGGAGCACGCTCGCCTCGTCGAGCTGCTCGAAAACGCATGACTGCAGCGGATCCTCGATCGGAGAAGGTCGCCGTCGTTCCCGAGGCACGGTTCGCCGAGCTGTTGCCGGAGCTCCGAGCTGCAGGCTACGGGCTGATGCAGCTTCCGCCTGCAACTCTCGCGCCGTCGACCGCCGCCGAAGCGGTGGGTCAGCTCGCCGAGCAGGTGACCGAATACCGGCGGAACGGCTACGAGGTCGTGCTCGCGGACACCGGCGCGTGGTGCGCCGAGCTCGATGCCGTGTTGGTGCGGCTCGGGCTCGAACCGCTCGCGCGCCGCTCCGCATAGATCAGGCCGTCACGCTATTCGGTGCGGGTCAGGCGGCGCGCAGGGTCGGCCCGCGAACATAGAGTAGGAGCGTGGCTGCTCCTCTCCGCATCGGGCTCATCGGCGCCGGCTGGATCGCCACCGACCACGTCTTCGTCCTCCGCAAGCTCGGCCACGACGTGGTCGCGGTGTGCGACATCGATCTCGAGCGCGCGGCGAAGGTCGCTCCGGAAGGCGCGCGCAGCTACGGCGCCTGGGAGGAGCTGCTCGACAACGAGGAGCTCGACGCCGTCTGGGTCGCGACGCCGCCACTCCTTCATCGGGCGCCCGCAGTTGCCGCCATGGAGCGGGGCTTACCGGTCTTCCTCGAGAAGCCGATCGCGCGGACGCTCGAGGATGCGATCGCGATCGCCGAGGCGGCCGAGCGCGCAGCCGTCGTATGTGCAATCGGCTACCAATGGCATGCGACCGAGGCGCTCGAGCACCTGGTCGCCGCGCTCGGCGACCAGCCGGTTGCCTACCTCTGGGGGGTCAGTGTCGGCCCGACAGCGGCCCGCCCGTGGTTCCTCGAGCGGTCGGGCGGCGGCGGCAATCTTCTCGAGCGAGGCAGCCACCAGCTCGATCTTCAGCGCGCCGTTGCCGGCGAGGTCGAATCGGTGCAGGTCGCTGCGACGGGCATTCATCTCGCCCAGAGCGAGCTCGACCCGGGCGACATCGAGGACGCGGCGACGATCACGCTGCGATTCGCGAGCGGGGCGGTCGGCACGGTGATCCTCGCGTGGACGAAGCAGGGGCAACCTGGCGCGTACACGCTGGACGTGCTCGCACCGTCGGCAACGCTTCATATCAAGCTCGACCCCGCCTTCACCCTCACCGGGCAGGTCGGAGACGTCCGGATCAAGGAGACGATGGTGGTGCATCCGTTCGAGCGCGCCATCGCCCGCTTCGTCGAGGCGATCGAGGTCGGCGCCCCGGATTCCGTGTTCTGCACACCTCGCGACGCGATCGGGACACTCGCAACCGCGCTCGCATGCGAGCGGTCGCTGCTCGAAGGTGGTCGCGTCGTCGAGGTGACCGAGGTTCACGCACCGTGACGGTGACGGACGAGAGCTCCGTGGGGGCTTTCCTCGTACCTGCGGCGACTGCGCTGCCGTCCAACCGGGCCTACCTCGCGCACCTTGCCGCGTCGACGAGCAACCCGGATCTGATCCGTCTCGCATCGAACGAGAACACCGAGCCCCCATCGCCTCGCGTACGCGAGGCACTCGAGCGGGCTTTCACGGACGCGAACCTCTCTCCCCCTCCGACCTCGCCTCTCCAGGTCGCACTGGCCGAGCGCCACGGCGTGGACACCGCGCAGGTGCTTGTCACCGCAGGCTCAACCGAGGTGATCGATGCCGTCTTCCGCACCTTCCTGCGCGCCGGAAGCGAGGTCGTCCTCCCCGATCCCTCCTGGCCCGTCTTCCGCCGGCGCCTCGAAGCGCTCGAGGCACACATCGTGGACATCCCACTCTCGCGGAGCGAGGACGGCTTTCGCTACGACGCTCCACTCATGCTCGCTGAGATCACGAGCGAGACGCGACTGGTCGTCATCTGTACACCGAACAACCCGACAGGGAACGCGATGGAACTCGCCGACATCAGGCGGATCGCTGACACGGGCGTGCCGCTCCTGCTCGATGCCGCCTACGCCGACTTCGACCCCGCCCGCGACCCGATGCACCTCGCGCACGAGTACGACAACCTCATCATCACCCGCACGTTCTCGAAGGCCTATTGCCTCGCTGGCGTCCGGGTCGGGTACGCCGTCGGCAACGCCGCTCTACTCGACTACGTCGACCGCTTCCTCGTGCCCGGCAGCTCGGTCAGCGGGCCCTCGCTCCACGCCGGCCTCGCGGCATTCGAGGACGAGGGGTACCACCAGCTGCAGGTCGAGCGCATCACGCGCGAGCGGGAGAGACTCCTTCCAGTTCTTCGAGGCCTCGGCCTCCGCGCCTACGCCTCCGGTGGGAACTTCCTGCCCGTCGACTGCTCCGAGCCGCCGGCCGCTTCCGCGTTCGCCGCCTCGGTCCTGGCGCATAACGTCGTCATCAGGCCACTGCATTCACTCGTGCGGATCAGCATCGGTCGTCGTGAGGAGAACGATGCACTCGTCGCGGCGATCGCGCGGGTGATCGAGGCCGAGGGGGCGCCGTGATCCCTGATCGGGTCAGACAGCGCGATCTCGTCGGCTACGGACGCACGCCGCCGACGTTCTCGTGGCCGGACGGCGCGAAGGTCGTTGTCAACTTCGTGCTGGTGTACGAGGAAGGTTCGGAGGCATCCGTTCTCTGGGGTGACGAACGCAACGAGGGGTGGGGGGAGTACGCCGATGCCGGAGTGCACCCCCCGCGACGCGATCCCGGCACCGAAGCACACTACGAATACGGCAGCCGCGCAGGCGTGTGGCGCCTCGCTCGTATCTTCGACGAGGCGGCCGTGCCCGTGACGGTGTCCGCTGCTGCCGTGGCGCTCGAGCTGAATCCCGAGGTTCCCGCGTGGATGCACGAGCACGGGCACGATCTCCTCGGCCACGGTTGGCGCTGGATCCCGCTCTGGGACATGTCACGTGACGAGGAGCGGGAGCATCTTCGGCGTGCGATCGCGAGCTACGAGAAGACCCTCGGCTATCGCCCGATCGGCTGGAACTGTCCGTCATGGCCGAGCGACGCGACGCGCGAGCTCCTCGTCGAAGATGGCGGCTTCCTCTACGACTCAGACGGCTGCGCCGACGACGTTCCCTACTACGCACTGTGCAACGGACAACCGTTCCTCGTCGTCCCCTACTCGAAGACGTACAACGACAGCCGCTTCCTGATGAACCCCGGTTTCGCGAGCCCGCGAGACTTCCTCGACACGCTCGTCATGGGACTCGACGAGCTCGTGCACGAAGGGCGCACAACGATGATGACCGTCGCCGTGCACGCGCGCTGGAGCGGGCAGGCAGCCCGAGCGGCGGCGTTGCGCGCGTTCCTCGACCATGCACGACGCACGCCGGACGTCTCGTTCATGCGCCGTGGCGACATCGCGCGCTGGTGGCTCGAGCGATACCCACCCCGCGACGTGCCACGAGCAACCGTCTAGCCGGTGTCGCGTGTCGGTTCATGCGTCCCGCCGATAGCGCCCGAGAGCTCGTTCGCAGCAAGGACAAGGCGCGCAGCGGCTTCCTCGAGCCGATCCTCGAACCGGAACAACGGAGCGGACACGTTGATGGCTGCGACGACAGCGCCCGAAGAACCCCGGATCGGCGCGGCGGCAGCAACGAGCCCCGATTCGAACTCCTCCCTGACGATCGCAAAGCCCCGAACCGTGACGTCCGCAATAGCGGCGCGAGCTTCTTGCAGCCCGAGCGTGTCCAGCTCCTCCGACGTGAGGTCGCAGACGAGCACTCGACCCGCCGAGGTCATTGCAAGTGGCGTCAGGCTTCCCACTCGCCCCGGCGCGTGAAGCGTGGATACCGGTGACTCCGTCAGGAGCGTCAGAACCGCGTCACCCTGGCGGACGGAGAGATGAACGCTCTCGTTGAACTCGCGAACGAGCTCGCGAAGGACAGGCCGTGCCGCCTCCAGCAGTCGCGGGTCCCCGGCCCTCGCCGCGAGGCCAAACACGCGCCAGCCGAGACGGTAGGCCAGCGTGACTGGATCCCGGTCGACGTATCCCCGCTCGTCGAGAGCCTGCAGCGTCCGGGACAACTGGCTCTTGTCACCCCCGACAAGCTCCGTCAGTCGCACGACACCGAGGCCATCGCGAGCCACTCCTGGATCGGCCAGGGTGTCGAGTACCTCCAGGCCGCGGATCAGCGCGGCGGTGCCAGGATTCACCGGTGGTCGCTCGCTGTCAGATCCGCGATCCGAAGAAAGCTCTCGATGATCGCCTGCCCGTCCGGGTGCTCCCGGTCCCAGGCCTCCGGATGGAACTGGGTGCCCCACCAGGGGCGATCGCCAGCGGCGATCGCCTCGACGCTGCACGTCGCGCTCGTGGCGAGCACGCGCATCCCGGAGGGAACATCGGTGACCTCGTAGCTGTGGTCCTGGAACACCTCGATGGACGGGGAGCAGCCCGCGAAGAGGTCGGAGTCGTCGACGATCCCGACGCGTGCGAACCCGTGCGTCGACTGCCCCGCAGGGCCGATGGAACCGCCGGCAGCCCGCACGAGCGTCTGCATGCCAGCACAGATCCCCAACACGGGGCCGTCGTAGGAACGCAGGACGTCGTAGAACCGTTCAAGCGCAGCCGGGGCATGCAGTGCCCATGGCTCTCCAGAGCCCGAGAGCACCAGGGCATCGGCGTCGGGTGCCTCGATCGCCCAGTAATGACGCGACTCGACGTGTGCATCGGTGAGCGACGAGATCTGAGCTTCGGCCTCGAGGTAGCGATTGCGCCACTCCGGTGTAATACCGCCCTCCCGCTCGGAGATCACGAACAGGAGGCGCTTCGTACCGGTCGTTCCGGCGGGGTCAGTGGTCGACATCGCGGAGCTCGATCTTGCGCCGAGCCACGTAGGCGGCCAGTTTCATCTCGACGTCTGCGTCGAGCGGGGGCTGCTCGTACCGTTCGAGCGCTTCCTGCCAGACACGGGTGGCGCGCACGTCTGCTGTCAGGGAGCCGGCCTCCTCCCAACTCTCGTAGTTCTGCCAGTTCGACACGAGCGGCTCGTAGAAGGCGGTTTCATAGCGGGCCAGAGTGTGCGCCGATCCGAAGAAGTGCCCACCCGTCGCGACCTCGGAGATCGCAGCAAGCCCCGCTTCGATCTCTGTCGTCGAGACGTCGGCAGGTGCAATCGTGGCGGCGATCATCTGGAGCATTTCGACATCGATCACGAGCTTCTCGAACGACGCGGTGAGCCCGCCCTCCATCCAACCCGCACCGTGGTAGACGAGATGTGCGCCTCCGAGAATCGACGACCAGATCGACATCTGCGACTCGTACGCAGCCTGGGCATCGACCGCGTTGCTTGCACTGGCATTGCTGGCTCGGTAGGGAATGCGGTAGTGCCGCGCAAGTTGGCCTGCGGCGATCGTGGCGCGGGCATTCTCCGGCGTGCCGAAGGCAGGGGCGCCGCTGCGCAGGTCGACGTTGGATGTGAACGCGCCGTACACGACCGGCGCACCCGGGCGAACCAGCTGGGTGAGCGTGATCCCGGCGAGCGCTTCGGCGTTCTGCTGGACGAGCGCCGCGGCGAGCGTCACCGGGGTCATCGCCCCCATCAGAGTGAACGGGGTGATCACGGCCGGCTGACCGTGCTCGGCCATCGCCATCAGACCGTCGGTCATCGCCTCATCGAAGCGGCGCGGGGAGTTGACGGAGATGATCGTGAGGACGCAGGGGTCATCGATGACCTCCTCCAACGTCAGGCCACGCGAAATTGCCATCATCTCGATCCCGTCGATCGTCCGCTCGCGACCGATCGCGAGACAATGGAACGTCCTGTCCGTGTATGTGAGGTTCGCGAGGTACGTGTCCAGGTGGCGCGTACTGACAGGGAGTTCCTGCGGTGACGTCGGCTGATTGCCGATGAAATGGATGATGTCGAAGCACTGCGCCAGCTTGACCAGGGTGATGTAGTCGTCGAGGTTGCCCGTGCGACGCCCGCGCACGCGATCGTGCACCGTCGGCGGACCGGCGACGAGGCCGAAGGCGACACGATCGCCACCGATCTCGAGCCGTCGCGTCGGGTTCCGGGGAGTGACGACGAATTGCGCCGGAACCGAGCCGAGGGCATGCTGTACGACCTCGCGCGGAATGCGCACCACACCCGTTTCGTCGTCGACAAGCGCACCCGCCGACGCGAACGCCGACCGGGCAGCCGCTCCCATGAACTCGACACCGGTCTCTTGCAACAAATCGAGCGACGCGTCGTGCACGGCAGCGAGCTGATCGTCGGCGAGCAGTGCTACCGGCCCGAGCGCGTTCTGCGGTGGCGTGCCGACGAACCGGGAGGGTCTCGCCCGTGCCGCGCGACGTTCGGCACGCTCGACCCTCGAACTGCGACCGCCCCGGGAATGGCCATCGGCTGAATCTGCAACCATAGTTGCATTATGGCTGCATCGGCGGCTGTGCAACCACGGTGATCCAGGCGAAGCAGTTGCGTCAGGCGGCGCCGAGCAACTCGTCGGCGTAGGTCATCGCGATTCGCCGCATGACCCCGTTCGCGTCCTCCTCGTAGTGCCCCATACGCCAGAGCGCGGGCGAGTAGACGTGGATCGACGTGGCAGGCACCTCGGTCTCGTTGCGCACGCCGTGGATGTAGGCGGCGTCGAAGTCGAATGAGCCACCCGCCTCGTGGTATTTCGTCCGTTCGCGAATCCACCCGTCCTCGTCGCGGTGAAAGTGATCCTCACAGAGCATCCCGCTGCAGACGTAGACGCCGCCTGACGAGCGATCGTGATCGTGGTACCCGGTGTCCTGTCGATGCATCCAGCAGATCAACCAGACGTCGATGTTCGGGTCTCGATAGAGCTGCTGATACTGACGCACCCCCGAATCGTGACGCTCGAACTCCTTCCAGAGGCTCTCATCCTTCCCGATCGCACACGCCAGATCGTTGAGCTCCGGTCGAGCGAGGTCGAGGCCGGGCGAGATGCGCTCGGTGAGAAATGTGGCCAGGGGGTTCATGTCAGAAGTCGATTCGGGTTGTCCACTGTAACGAGTTTTTCGACGGACTCACCGAAACCCCTTATCGCCCCGAGCGTCGCCCCGGGATCGATCACGGGTGCGTCGCTGCCGTGCACGAGTTGCTCGACGCCGAAGGTCTCGACGCAAACTTCGAGCGCGCGCCTTCCGTACGACGATGTGTCGAAGAAGACGTTCGAAAACAGAACGGAGCGCACGTCGACACCACGCGAAGCGAGTCGCTCGAGCTGGATGGGCGCGCCGCCCGCGAGGATGGCAAACACGATGTTGACGTCGGGCCAGCGGCTCTGCCCGCCGGCAAGCCACGCGAAGTACGCGCGCTGCATCTGCGCGGTGTAGTCGACGAGCGCCGGCCACCAGGGAGGAGCGCCGGGCACCGGCGTACCCGCGACCGGGTGAACGAAGAGGAAGCCCGACCCCCGCACCGCGTCGAGAACGGGAGTCAGTCCGTCGAGGTCGTCGAGCGCGTCGGCGCCGACCGAGACGCCGGCGAACCCATCCCGTGGCCGACTCGCGGCGAGAGGGACGATCCGCCCTTGCGACGCCTCGGCGAGCTCGAGAATGTTGTCCTCCCAGACCTGCTCGAGATGCGCGCGCTCCCCAGCGGGGAGCGCCTCGAACCCGAACGTCGGCTGCAGCGAGACGACAGCGACATCGATGCCCGCTACGTCGAGTTGCGAGAGTCGCTTCTCGAGCCGATGATCGCCCAGCTCGACCTCATACGTTCCTTCGGGCAGGAAGAGCATGTTGCCCTCGAGTCGCGGCACGCCGTCGCGCGCCGACAGCGCATCGATGAATGCGCGCGGCCAGAGGTGCTGGTGGACGTCGATCGCGCCCACTTCAGCTCGCAAGACTCCCCGAGCGGATCTCGTCAACGAGCAACTCCAGGTCCGGAAGAATGCCGCCCTCGTCGAGGAACGGGGCGAACTCGCGAACCTTCGTACGGAGGGCACCGGTGCCGGCGCCGAGCCGGGAGCCGCGGAGGTCGCACGCTTGCGCGGCGAGGAGCAGCTCGATCGACACGACTCGCGCACCGAGCTCGACCATCGCCTCGAGTCGGCGTGCCGCGAGCGGCGCCATCGTCATCCTGTCCTCGAGTCCTTCGGCCTGCGTCGTCGAGACGTTCTCGAACGAGACGGGCTGCGCCAGGAGCCGGGCTTCCGCGGCGAACGCCTGGGCCGCGATCCCGAACTCGCTCAGCGCACTCTCGGCCATCGCAGGTCGCGCCCCGAGCCCCTCGGGCAGGCCGGTAAGCGGCGCCTGGAGCAGCTTCACAGCCCGTTCCGCGGCGCTCGTGATCGCGGGGGCGAGCGCGATGCGGGCAAAGTCGAGAGCACTTGCGAACGGCTGAATCTCGAAGTTTCCCACCGAGATCACCACCCCCTCGTCGATGAGCACGAGAGGGTTCGACTGTGCTGCGTTGAGCTCGATCGCGATCTGGGCTCCGACGAAGTCGAGGGCATCGCGCGCACCGCCGTTCACGTGCGCGAGGGTACGAAAGCTCACCGGATCCTGCAGCGCGCGGGCCTCGACCTCGCTCCCTGCGAGCAGCGCCCGAAGGCGCACGAGTGTGCTCTGCAGGCCCGGGTAGGGACGAACCTCGCCGACACGGGGATGAAGCACACTCCGGTTGGCGCCGAATGCCTCGAGATCGAGCGCACCGGCGGCATCGAGCATGTCGAGCAACACAGCGGCATCGGCGAAGGCGAGCGCACCGTACGCCGTCGAGAATGAGGCCTGGTTGAGCAGTGCGATCCCCTCGCCCCGCGCAAGCTCGAAGTCTCCGAGAACCCCGTCCACGAGATCCGCCATCTGAGCGAGGTCGCTCAACCCGATCGAGCCGAGCGAGCGAACCGCGGGAAGCCTGTCGGCGTTCAGTGCATCGACGACGAGCTGGGCGAGAATCGGTCGCGCGACCGTCGTCCCGGAAGCAAACGCGTTCGCCAACCGCACCGCCATCGCTCGCACGATCTCGTGCGCGACCGGGGAGCCTTGCGCGGTCACGTGCTGGCGTACGAGCAGACGATCGTGCCCCGGGGAGTCAGCGGCGAACGACTTGCGACTCCCGACGCCGGTGGTGACGCCGTACGCGCTCGTACCTTCATCGATCGTGCGCTCGGCTATCTCGCGGGCCCGGGTCATGCGCTCGAGAGCCGTCGGAGCGAACTCCACGCGCGTGCGCCGTCGAGCGACGGCGAGCAGTTCGTCAAGCGTGAGATCCGAGCCTGTGAGAACGACGCTGTCCACGAACCCCACCCTAGATGCTCATACGCGTCGTGCTACCGCGCTACCCACGGCGCAGAGTGCAAAGGTCCCGGCCGCTACGAGGACGATCGTGCCCCCGGGCGGTAGGTCGGCGTAGTACGCGATCGATAGCCCTGCGAGCACCGAGCTGAGGCCGAACGCCATCGAGAGAGCGAACGTCGAGCGGAGGCTCCAGGCAACGCGGTTCGCGGCGATCACCGGCAGCACCATGAGAGCGGCGATCAGAAGGATCCCGACGATGCGCATCGAGACCGCAACGGTGAGTGCGGCGAGAACTGCGACGACCACGTTGAGGCGCGTCACGGGAACGCCGGCGACGCGACTACCCTCCTCGTCGAGCACCGTCGCGACGAGACCGCGAAAGAGAACAGCGATCGTGACGAGCGCACCGATCCCGAGCACGAGCACCGTCCAGAGATCGTCGCGCGTGACCGTGAGGATCGAGCCGAAGAGGAACTGGAAGAGGTTGACGTTGAGCGCCCCGGCTTTCGACACGAGCACGACGCCCGCCGCAATCCCCGTGTAGAAGACGAGGGCGAGCGCCTGGTCACCTGCCGTACCGCCTCGCGTCCGTAGCCACTCGATCGTGAGCGCACCGATCACGGCCGCAACGAGAGCAGTCAGCACCGGCGAGATCCCGAGCAGGTAGCCGAACGCGACACCGGCGAATGCCATGTGTCCGAGCCCATCGCCGATCAGCGAGGCCTTCCGCTCGACGAGGAAGAATCCGACTGCGGGCGCGAGCAAGCCCACGACCGCCCCGGTCGCCAGCGCGAGCCGCATGAACTCGAGCTCAAGCATGCGTGTGCGACGGGTCGTGCCACACGCCGGGCAAGCCGCTCGGCGGCCCGTCGTAGACGATGCCGCCGCGGACGAGGACGATCCTGTCGACGACGTGCTCGACGGCGCCAAACTCGTGCGAGACGTAGAGGATCGTGACACCGAGCTGCTCGCGTAGCCCCCCGAGGAGGAGGCCGAGCGATTCCTGGGACTCGGCGTCGACACCTGTGGTCGGCTCGTCGAGCGCGAGCAGCGTGGGCTCGGAGGCAAGCGCCTTCGCGATCAGCGCGCGCTGTTGCATGCCACCGGAGAGCGTCCGGAGCGGCGAGTCCGCGCGGTTGGAAAGACCCACCGTATCGATCGCCCGTGCGACTGCCTCGCGGTCGGCGCGGCGCAGTGGCCCCCAGATGCCCGCAGGCGCGAGGCGCCCTGTGGATACGACCTCGCGCACCGTGACCGGAGCCTCGCCGATCAGCCGGGCTCGTTGCGGGAGGTAGCCGATCCGGGCGCCGTCGACACTCCTGGCGCCCGCCCATCCGAAAACCCTCACGCTGCCTGCCGTCGGGCGCTCGAGGCCGAGCACGAGGCGAAGGAGCGTTGTCTTGCCGCCACCGTTCGGGCCGGCGATCGCGACGAACTCGCCCGCGTCCACACGCAGGGAGACATCCTCGAGCACGCGGACGCCGGCGCGGTAGCCGAATGAGACGTCCTCGAGCTCGACAACGGGCGTCAGGTCTGACATCCGAGTGCCTTCCGGAGCGCAGCGAGATTCGCTCGCATGACGGAGAAGTAGTCCTCCCCGGCGGCAATCTCGTCGTCGGTCAGCCCTTCGAGTGGGTTCAGCACAGCCGTCTCGATGCCGGCCTCACGCGCGACCGTTTCTGCGAGCTTTGGCGAGGCGAGCGTCTCGAAGAACACGGTCGTTGCTCCCGAGGTCTTCACGAGTTCGACGAGGTCGGCAATGCCGCGAGCCGACGGCTCTGCCTCGGGCGAGAGCCCTTCGAGGGGCACCTGCTCGAGGCCGTACCGCGACGCGAGATAGCCGAACGCAGCGTGGCTCGTGACGATCTGGCGTCGCTTGCACATTGCAAGCCGACGGCGAAGTTCGGCGTCGAGTCGTTCGAGCCTGCCGGAGAGACGCGCGGCCGCTTCCGTCTGCCCGAGCTCGGCCCCGATCGCGCGCGCCATGGCGGCGAAGCGAATCGGGTCGAGCCACACGTGCGGGTCGGGCACGATCTCTCCGTCCTCGTTCCTCTCCTGCTCCAGCTCCTCTCCGCCGAGCAGATCGAGGGAACGGCCCTCGCGCTGCGCCACGGCAGTCTCGAGCCCGGGCATGAATCCCTCCCCGAGATAGAGCACGAGCGCTGCGTCGCCGACCGCACGGGCGTCGCTCGGCGTCAGCTCGAGGTCATGGGGCTCCGCCCCGGCGGGTGTGAGGTTCCTGACGGCCGTCCCGCCGACTGCGATCTGCTCGGCGGCGAACGCGAGCGGGTAGAAGCCTGCAACAATCGCCTTCTCGTTCCCGGAGCTCGCACCGCCGCCACAGCCCGCAACGAGCGCGGCTGTCGCGACGAGAACGACACAAAAGAGAATGGTTCTCGAAAACACGTGGTCGCAGGCTACCAGAATAATGGTAATTGGTATCATTATCGGCAATGCACCACCACCACGCCTCTGATTGGAGCGCCCAGGCGCTCGAGAGCCTGCAGGCACAGGGCCTTCGGAACGGCGGCGCCCGGCGTGCCGTTGTCGAGCACCTCGGGGAGCAACCCTGCTGCAAGTCCGCGCAGGAGATCTTCGACGGCATCCGCGGGCAGGGCGGCCGGGTGGGAATCGCGAGCGTCTACCGGGCGCTCGACCAGCTCGTCGAGCTCGATCTGGTACAGCGGGTCGAACTCGGGGACGGTGTCGCCCGATTCGAGCCGTCACATGCAGACGGAGACCACCACCATCACCTCGTCTGTGACGACTGCGGGAAAGTGGAGCCGTTCTCCGACCCCGGCCTCGAGCAGGCGCTCGAGCAGACAGCGAGCCGACTCGCCTACGCCATGCGAGGGCACGAAGTCGTCCTCCACGGATACTGCGGTGACTGCGTCCCGCCCCCGCCCGCCGGTAGCGGCTAGCCCGGGCGGGGCCGGGCCAGGACTCGGTCGCTCGGCCGGCCACGGCGGCAGTGCCGCCGCGGCCGCCGAGAAATGCGATCCTGTCGACATGGCCGGAACGATTCTCATCGGGTACGACGACTCCGAGGGCGCCGATCGTGCACTCGACCGCGCGATCGCCGAGGCGACGTCGTCCGGCGACACGCTCGTCGTTCTGTCGGTGCTGGAGATGCTCCTCGATCCAGAGGGGCCTCAGAACTTCGGCAGCATCAACGAGAGCGCGGAGATGATGCCGCTCGTCGAGCCCCCCGAGCTCGAGGCGCTCTTCGCCAGGGCACGAGGTCGGATCGAGGAGGCGGGGCTCGAGGCCGACTACGTTTGGGCCGTCGGCAACGCCGCGGACAAGATCGGAGCGACCGCGCGCGATCGCGAGGCACGCCTCGTCGTGCTCGGAGCGCAGCATCATGGATTCCTGAGTCGTCTCATCGGCACCGACGTTGCCGCCGAGGTCGAGCGCGAGCTCGGCTCGAGCGTTCTCGTCGTCGACTGACCTGGCCGACGAGCATCTCCAGCCCCTCCCTCCCCGCCGGACGTCGGCGAGGGGACGTCTTCTCTCGCTGATCCCCGGCGTTCGTTCGGTTCGCGCCCAGATCACGCCATACGCGAACGCGTGGCACCGCTCGAACGTGGTCGCACTCGGACGATCGGAGCCTCTGTGGCTCGCCCTCGGCGATTCCACGGCCCAGGGCATCGGTGCTTCGGCGTTCGACCGTGGCTGGGTGGGTCAGCTGCACGGGCTGATGGTCGCCGACGGACGGGAGTGGCGAGTCGTCAACCTCTCGCAGAGCGGGGGCCGCGTTCGCGATGTCATCGGCGATCAGCTACCGCTTGCCCGTCGACTCGCGCTCGAGCCGGCCCTGATCACGGTCGCGGTCGGCGCAAACGATCTCAGGCCGAACCGGCGCGATGACCTGGCGGCTGACCTCGAGACGCTGACGGCAGTGCTTCCTGCGGGAACGGTACTCGGCACGATTCCCGGCCGACCGAAGACGGTGGCCCCGTTCAACGAGCTCGTTCGCGCGTGGGCGTCTCGCCTCGATCTCCGCGTCGCGGAGACCGGCGGCGCGATCATTCCACCCTGGCGAGGCAAACTCGCGGCCGACTGGTTTCACCCGAACGACGTTGGCTACGCGATGTGGGCGCGGGCGTTCGCCGACGCGCTCGACATGCCGTAAGCGTGTTCCTAGGCAAGGAGCGCGCGCACTCGCTCCTTGGGCCGCCCGATGATCGCCTTCTCCGACGTCACGACGACCGGCCGCTGGAGCAGCTGCTTGTGCCGAACGAGCAGCTCGACGACCTGCTCATCGGTGCGGGCGTCGTCGTCAGTGAGCCCGAGCCTCTTCCAGAGCGAGTCCCTGCGGACGAGATCCGTGACGGGATCCTCGAGCTTCGCGACGATCTCCCACAGGGTCGCGGCGTCAGGCGGCGTCTTGATGTAGAGCACGACATTTGCGTCGACATCCAGCTCCTCCGCAATGCTCACGGCATTGCGACTGCTGCCTCAGTGCGGGTTGTGGTAGATCGTGACGCTGGCCATAACGCCACTCTACGGGCTCGACCGTTGCAGTGCGCGCTGCAGACAGACCAGACAGACCAGACAGACGACGCGACTGCTACTTGACGAGCGTGAGCAGCTTGAACATCGGCAGGTACATGCTGATGATGATCACGCCGACCATTGCGCCGACGCCGACCATCATCATCGGCTCGATGATCGATGTGAGTGCCTGCACGGACGCGTCGACCTCGTCCTCGTAGAAGTCCGCGACCTTCGAGAGCATCTTCTCGAGCTCGCCGGTCTCCTCGCCGATCTTCACCATCTGGGAGATCATCGGCGGGAAGATGTCGCTCTCGATGAGGGGCGTCGCGATTGCAGCGCCCTCCTCGACGCGGAGCCTGAGCGCGGCCGTCTCGTTCTCGACGACCCAGTTGCCGGACGTCTGCGCCGTGATCTCGAGGGCTCGCATGATGTCGACGCCTGACGCGATCAGCGTCGCGAGCGTCCGCGACCAGCGCGCCATCGAGACCTTGAGGACGACCGTTCCAATCTGCATCGGGATGTGGAGCTTGAAGGCATCCCATCGCGCGCGACCGCTCTCGGTCCCCTTCCATTTCCGGAAAGACCAGAGACCGAGTCCGAAGCCGGTGACGACGAAGACGACGCCGGGAATCGGGACTCCGGGGAACCACGGGTGTCGGAGAGCATTCGACGCCTTGAGGACGTACTGAGTGAGGATGGGCAGGTCGCCGCCGAGCTGGTCGAAGATCTTGACGAAGACCGGGACGAGGAACATCAGCATGCCCATCATCACGAGCGTCGCAAACACGACGACGACGGATGGGTAGATCATCGCCCCTCGGATCCGGCGCTTGATCATCTGCTCCTTCTCGATCTGGACCGCGACGCGGTCGAGCACCGTGTCGAGAACGCCGGCTGCCTCGCCTGCCTCGACCATCGCCACGTAGAGGCGGCTGAACACGGTGGGATGGGCGGCCATCGCCTCCGAGAGGAGCGCTCCGGTCTCGACCTGCTCGCGGATGTCCACGATCACGAGCCTCAGCGGCGGATCGTCGCTCTGCTGCTCGAGGATGACGAGCGCGCTGACGACCGAAAGGCCGGCTTCGATCATCGTGGCGAACTGGCGCGAGAAGACCTGGAGCGACTTCGGCTTCACCTTCTTGTCGAAGAACCCCGGCGTCTTGACGCCCTCGGTCCGAGCGCTCTTCTGCTCAGCAATGAAGTCGGCAAAGAGGCCGTTACCGCGGAGCGCATCTCGCGCGGAGACCAGATCGGCAGCCTGGATCTCTCCTGAGAGCTCGATCCCCTGCGCGTTGATGGCGTTATAGGCGAATTGCGGCATTGGGAGCTCCTAGGTGCGGGCGACGGTCGCGCTGGCGGGAATCACGGATTCTTGGTGGTGGTCGCGGCGGCCGCCGGATCGGCAGTGGTACCGGCGGCAGGCTCCTCGGAAGCGAAGGTCGCGGCGTTCTCGGTCCGCACGAGCAGCAACTCGTAGCGGACATTCGTCGCCGTGTTGACGAGGACGATCTTCTTCCCGATCGTGAGCGTGATCGTCTCTCCGCTGGCGAACGATCCACCGGAGACGGCGATCCTGGCCGATTTCTTCGCGACCGAGACGAGAACGAACGCTGGCTCGTCGGTCGGGAACTTCCCCTTCACTGCGACCTGCTGTGGCTTACCGCCGATCTTGATCGTCGCGCTGTTGAGTGCCGCCTTCGGAGCGGCCGGCGGAGAACTTGACGGGGCAGGCGGAGCCGCCTTTCCGTCGGCCCCCGGGCTGGCGACCGCGGGCGGCGACGTGTCGGCGGGGGAGCCGGAACTTACCTCTTCCTGCGGGACGAACGGATCCTTGGCCTCGAAGAGCGTGAACGAAACGAGCTGATCCGACGCAGCGACGACGGCCGGCCCCGCGGGAAGTGGCACGCCGGCAACGCTGCCAACGGACTTGATCGTGACGGCGGTCGGCGTCGCCGTGCCCGTCACCGTGCCGGAAGCGGGTGTCGTCGGAGCCGTCGGCGTCGATCCTGAGCCGTCGGTCGCCGCGGGAACAGCCTCGACCTGAGCACCACCGCTCATGAGCTTCGGCACCTGGAAGGCTGCCACGGCCACGAGGAGGACGGCACCGCCGATGAGAATCATCTTCTGCTTCTTCGCCTTGGCAGCAAGCTGATCATCCAGCTTTTTCGACATCTTTGACATCAGGGGGTCGCTCCTGCCGCGACCGTCCCGCTCGAGGACGGATCGGTTGTCGTGGACGGGTCAGTACCTGTCGGCGCAACCGGTGGCGGGGCGCTGAAGGTGAAGGCGTTGACGAGAATCCGCGCCTGAACGATCGGGAACTTTGCCTCGCCGCCCTCCGGGGCACCGAGTTCCACCTGCGTCACCGAGTACAACCGGCCACGAGAGTCGAGCCGCCCTCCGCGAACCGCGACGAGCTTCCGAGCCTCGCCGAGGAAACGCGAAACGTCGGAGAATCGACCACGGAGACTCACGTTCAGTGGCTGCTTCATGTACCCCGTTCCGGCCACCTGAACGCCCGGCGTCACGGAGATGAACACGAGGTCGTTACTTCGAGCGAGGCGATTCAGGTCGAGCAGGATGCCCGGCATATCCATCTCGTTCGGAAGCGCCTTCGCCAGCCGGAAGAGATCGGTAGGCCTCACCGAGACCGAGACCGACGGGTTCGCGAGGGCGGCGCGCCGCACGACCAGCTCTCCTTGCACCGCCACGAGCTGCGCATCGAGCTCCGCAGCCTGCGACCGCTGCGGCGCGACGATCAGGAACCAGATCGCCGCGAGGACGAGGAGGCCACCCACAGCGATCGCTCCGATCTTGCCCTTCGGGGACGAAAGCATGGCACTCACGAGGCACCTCCGGCGTTCTTCAGGTCAGCGACGATGACGAAGTGGACGACAGCCTTGTCCCCTACCTTTGACTGCTCGCTGCTCACGAGCGTCACCCTCTCGAGGGTTGGCAGGACGGCCAGTCGGGCGAGGAGGCGTGCGACGTCCGGCTGGTCGTACGTGAAGCCGTCGATCTTGACTGCGCTTGGCGCCGCGGGGGCCTGACCCGGAAGCGGTGCGGCTACTGCAGCGGCGCTCGCGGGGTCGATGCTCTCGGGCTGAGCGAGGGAGAGGCTCTGCAGCCAGACGTTCGCAGGCAGGACGAGCGAGAGATCGCGGAAGACGGCGTCCCACGCTACCCGCCCGCCGAGAACGCTTGCAACCGCGGTGGCGCGAACCGCCTCGTCACCAACGATGTTCGCTGCAATCCGCGGCGCCGCCGGTTTCGGGAGGCTTGCGATCTCGGCTGCCACCGCGTCGATCTGAGACTGGCTGTCGGAGGCCGAACCACGCGCGCCGACGTACAGGAAGCCGAGTGCGACGAGCGGAACCGCGATCGCAACAGGTCCGGCGATCGTGAGGGCAGTCTTGCGCGTGCTCTTCTGCTTGGCCGCGTCGCCCGGGATGAGGTTGACGCCTCGCATCGTGGCGTCGTCGATGGCGAGGCCGATCGGGACAGCCATCGATCCGATCATCGCCTCGATGACGGGGTCGAAGTCGCCGGTCGGGCTGACGCGGGTGAGCGGATCGCCGATCTCGACGTCGACACCGATCATCTGTTGCAGCGCAGCTTCGAGGCCTTCGAGGTGCGACGTGCCGCCCGTGACAACGATGCCGCCGATCCCGAGCGACTCGGCCTGGGTCTGGTAGAACTGCAGCGAGTTGACGAGTTCGCGTGCGAATGTTGTCAGCCGGTGCCGGATCGCGTCGACTGCACGCTCTCGCGTGTCGTCGTCGAGTGTCTCGAGCCTGAGGCCCGGCCCGGACAGCGAGAGGTGCTTGAGAATGACTGCAGCCTCGTCCAGATCGACGTCGAGGGTCGAGGCGATCGCCTGCTCGAGCTCGCCTCCGCCCCAGTCGAAGACCCGGGTGAACTCGCAGGCGCCGCCACCCGCAACGAGCAGGGTCGACGAATCGTGGCCGATCGCAACGACGACCGTTGCCGTGTCTGCGACGACTCCGGCGGCAGCCGGCTTGGGCTCGACAAACGCACGCAGGAGTGCGAGCGCTTCGAGATCGATCCCTGCGAGCTTGAGGCCGGCGGCGTCTGCGACGCGTGCATACGGCTCGACCTGGTCGCGTGGCGCGACGACGAGGAGCACGCGGCGCATCGTCTCGCCCTCCGCGTTCGGCCGCTCGCCCAGGACGCGGTAGTCGAGCACGGACTCGTGTACCGCGACCGGCAGCAGCTCGTGGGCCTTGAACCTGACCGCATTGTCGAACTGCTTCTCGTCAACCGTGCCGAGAAGGTCGAACGTGCGGACGCCGATGCGATTGCTCGAAACGCCGATGCGGACGTCCTTCCGGGGCAGCTTCTCCTCGTCGAAGAACGACTTCAGCGCCATGGCGAGGGCATCGTGATCGCGAACCTCACCGTCGACCACGATCCCCGAAGCAAGTGGGCGGCGCGCGAGCCCAACGAGCTCGTGACCCTCGTCTGACTTGTTGACGACAGCGGCGGCGATCTGGGAGGCGCCGATCTTGAGACCGACGACCGTACGACCCTTCTTGCTGCGCGATGGGCGGCCCTTGTCCTTCGACGTGCGGTTGGGCTTGCGTCGCGAGAAACGGCTGGCCGGCGCGACTGGCGTCCCGGCCGCAGGCTTGTCGTCCGAGACCGCGTCGGCCGAAGGAACGTCGTCATCCACCTCGGCGACAGGCGTCGTTGCGTCGTTCTCCGGGACGACGACGTCGTCCGCCTCGCCGATCATTGGCGGCACGGCCTCGGCAATAGTGTCTGAGGTGGAGGGCGTGTCGGCGTCGGAGAGCGTGTTGGAGTCGGAGAGGATGTCGAAGTCGAAGAGAGGGTCGCCTGGCTCGGAGACGATGTCGAAGTCAAAGGTCGCGTCGCCGGGCTCGGAGACCGCATCTGACCCGTCGGCCTGAGCGAGCCACGCATCGTCGGTCGCCGCTTCGACGACGTCATCTGCCTCGAGGGAGTCGATAAAAGGCTCGACGGAGGCTCCAACAGCCTCGACGGAGTCGACAACAGGCTCGACGGCGTCCTCCGGCTCGACCACCGATTCTACGGCGGGTTCCATCGCAGCGGTGTCGTGCTCGGCCGAAGCGACGTCAAGGGGGTCGGGCTCGTCGACGTCGGCCTGGTTGGCTCCTTCGTCACCGGTATCGGTGCTCTCGCCGGCATCGCTCTCGACCGAGGCAGCGGATGAGGCGACGAACGCCGCGGCAGCGACCTCGGTCTCGTTCTCTGTCACCTCGGGCTTGCGGCGCAGGCTGATCTCGCGCCGGTAGAACGGAACCTTCGCCTGCGGCGCCTCATCCACGATTGCGTCCTCGACGGTCGGCTCGGTGGCGGCCTCGACCTCGGTTCGACTCTCGGTCTCGTCGGCAAGCGGCTCCTGGAGCTCCTCGACCGGCGCCGCGTCAACCACGGCGCTAGCGGGCGGCATGAACTCTGCCTCGTCGCTCGCGCCCTCGAACGAGTCATTCACAGTACTCTCGTCGCCGACGGGTTCGCTTGTCGCGGCCTTCTTCTTGCGACCGAACCCGATCTCGCGCTTGTAGAACGGCACGCTCGCGTCCTCGGGGTCGGCGTCGGCCTTCGTGCGGTCGGCAACTGCATCGAGCGCCGGCTCGTCCGTTCGAGTGGCCTCGGTCGTGTGCCATGACTCCGAGTCCTCTGCACCCGGCTGTTCGGGCGTCGCGCTGGCGCGAGGCGGGCTCGCATGGCGCTTGAAGGAGAGCTCGGTGCGGTAGCTCGGCTCGGAACGATCCTGCTCGGGCGGCGCAAAGCCGATCGGCCTGCGCTGCGGGTCACTCGTGCCGAGGTGCCCATCGGCCCGGGTCGTGCCGAAGCCGATCGAAGGCTGGTCACCACCAGGGAGCAGCGGATCGCCGGTGCTCGACGGGTCGAATGAGGCCGACGGCATCGTGCCGTTCCTCCGCTCAGGGTTCGAGAAGACGTTCAGTGGATTCCACGAGGTCATTGGCGGCTAGCTCCCAGCCACCCGCAGGCCCGCGCCGAGTCCAGGCGAGGAGGCGGGTGTCGCGTCGGTGGGTATGACAGGGATTGGGACTCCGGCGCGCTCGAGCGCCGAAACCAGGGCGTCCGGCCGACTCGAGCGGCCGACAGCCTCTTCGATCGTGATCTTCTTGCTCTGAACGAGCTCCGTGAGCGACTGCTCCATCGTCTGCATGCCGCGACGGGTACCGGTCTGCATGTACGAGTAAACCTGCTCGATCTTCCCCTGCCGGATCAGGTTCCGGATCGCGTCGTCGAGGAAGAGGATCTCGAGTGCGACGGCTCGACCACGTCCATCGAGAGTCGGGAGGAGCGTCTGGGTGACGATCCCCTGCAGGGTGTTCGCGAGCTGCATCCGTACCTGGGCCTGCTGCTCGGCAGGGAAGACATCGATGATCCGGTCGATCGTGCTCGGAGCGCTCTGCGTGTGCAGGGTGCCGAAGACGAGGTGGCCGGTCTCGGCCGCTGTGAGCGCGGTCGAGATCGTCTCGAGGTCGCGCATCTCGCCGAGGAGGATCACGTCCGGGTCCTGCCGAAGCGCTCCTCGAAGCGCGTCCGCGAACCCGCGTGCATCCTCGCCGATCTCGCGCTGATTGACGATGCAGCGCTTGTGAAAGTGGAGGAACTCGATCGGATCCTCGATCGTGATGATGTGATCGGTTCGCGTGTTGTTGATCTCATCGATCATCGAGGCGAGAGTCGTCGACTTACCCGAGCCGGTTGGGCCGGTCACGAGCACGAGACCGCGTGGCTTCGTGGTCAGGTCGAGCAGGCTCGACGGGAGGCCGAGCTGTTCGAGCGACTTGATCTCGGTGGGAATCGTGCGGAACGCGGCCGCGAGACTTCCACGCTGAAAGTAGGAGTTGACGCGAAAGCGGGCGAGTCCACGTACGCCGTAGGCAAAGTCCAGCTGGCGGTTGAGCTCGAGGTGCTTCTGCTGCTCCGTCGTCGTGATGCGATAGACGAGCTGACGAACCAGATCCGGGGTGAGGACGGGGAAGTCCTCGAGCAGCTCGATGTGCCCGCGCCGGCGAACCGCGGGATAGGAGCCGGCCGTCAGGTGCAGGTCGGACGCGCTCAGGCCGACAGCGCGCTCGAGGAGAGCGTCGACCGACAGCGTGGCAGTGGCGGTGTGCTCTGAAGGATCCACGCCGCTGCTATCGGCAGCGACGGCGCCCGGCTTGAGTGTCTGACCGAGATCGGTTTGAATCCCGCTTTTTCCGCGCCCTCGAGGCTTCCGCGCCAGTCACGCGACGCGCTCGTTGGGACGCATTCTCTTGCTCTTGACACGATCCCGCCCCTCCTCCGCCGCGAGCTTGCTCCCACGCGACTGACCCCGGTCATCCATCGTGGGTGAGGTCGTCACCCGCGAATCACCCATTCGGGGGTGCAGCGTTTCGCCCGTGGCGACCGATGAACGGCACGTCGGTTTCCCCCCTAGTAAGGAGTTAGTAGATGTCCTCGTTCATCTCCAAGCTGCAGGCGCGGCTTGCCAAGGAGGAGTCGGGCTTCACGCTCATCGAGCTCCTCATCGTGCTCGTCATCATCGGCATCCTGCTCGCGATCGCAGTGCCGTCGTACCTCGGCTTCAAGGATCGTGCCAACAAGACCGCAGCCCAGGCGAACGTCCGCTCGGCCGTTCCGGCCGTCGAGGCGTACTACGCGGACTTCGGCACGTACGTCGGCATGAACGCGAC
>NZ_JBDSNT010000152.1:0-8629 GCF_039915195.1 Gaiella sp. | reverse complement strand
GTCGGGGCACCTCTCGCTCTCGGCGTCCCGTGGTACGCTGCTACACTCTCCCGTCGGCGGTCACCGACTGCCCCTTTTCACGCTATGAAGACCTACACCGCCAAGCCCGGAGAGATCCAGCGCGACTGGTACGTCGTCGACGCCGAGGGGAAGACCCTGGGCCGACTCGCGACGCAGATCGCCGACACGCTGCGCGGGAAGCAGAAGCCGCAGTACACGCCGCACGTCGACACGGGTGACTTCGTCATCGTCGTCAACGCGGAGAAGATTCACCTCACCGGCCAGAAGCTCGACCAGAAGATGGTCTACCGTCACTCCGGCTTCCCGGGTGGCCTCAAGACGCGGACGATGCGCGAGCAGCTCGACCGCCGGCCGACCGAGGTCATCCGCAAGGCCGTCAAGGGCATGCTGCAGAAGAACAAGCTCGCCGCGGCGCAGCTGACCAAGCTCAAGGTCTATGCAGGCCCCGAGCATCCGCACGCCGCGCAGGCGCCCAAGGATCTGGAGCTCTAGATGGCAGACATCGCGCAGTATCTCGGTACCGGTAAGCGCAAGACCTCGGTCGCGCGCGTCATCCTGCGTCCCGGTGACGGTAAGACCTGGATCAACGGTCGCACGCTCGAGGACTACTTCCCGCGCGCGTCGCACCGGACATCCGCTCTCGGCCCGTTCAAGACGGCCGGCGCGGAAGGCACGTACGACCTCCGTGTTCGCGTGCACGGCGGCGGCATCAGCGGCCAGGCCGGTGCGGTACGGCATGGGATTGCTCGCGCCCTCGTCGAGGCCGATCCCGAGCTTCGCACGGCACTGAAGCGCGAGGGCTACCTCACGCGTGACGCACGTCAGGTCGAGCGCAAGAAAGCCGGCCTGCACAAGGCGCGCAAAGCACCACAATTCTCCAAGCGATAGCCGGCCGCCCGTAGGGGCGAGGCGAAGCCTCGACCGCGTGCGCAGGTTGCTGCTTCGTTCGCAATCAATCACCCATGTCTCGTCAACACTTTGGAACCGATGGTGTTCGCGGCATTGTCGGCGAGAGCCTGACCCTCGATCTCGTCGAACGGCTGGGCAGGGCGTCGACGGCCTGGGCAGGTCGCGGGCGGGTCTTCGTCGGTCGTGACACCCGCGGATCAGGCCCTGCGCTCGAGGACGCCGTCGTCGAGGGCATCGTCTCCGCGGGCGGAGTCGCCGTCTGCGGAGGAGTCCTCCCGACTCCGGCGGTCGCTCTGCTCGCTCAGGATCTCGGGATCGTGCTTTCGGCCTCGCACAACCCACCCGAGTACAACGGCGTCAAATTCTTCACGTCCGAGGGGCACAAGCTCTCGGACGAGCACGAGGAAGCGATCGAAGCCCTTCTCGAAACGCCAGCACACGCGCGTGGCTCGGTCGAGATCGCCGAGGATGCAGCGGCCGGGTACGTCGCGCATCTTCTCGAGCACTTCGGCTCCGACCTCACGGGCCTGCGGGTCGCCGTCGACTGCGCCAACGGCGCGTTCTCCGCGATCGCCCCCGCCGTGTTCGAGCAGCTCGGCGCGCAGGTGACCACCGTCGCGGCGACACCCGACGGGACGAACATCAACGTCGGCTGCGGAGCAACCGATCTCGGCCTGCTGCAGGAGGTCGTTCGTGCCGGCACATTCGATCTCGGGATCGCGTTCGACGGAGACGGCGATCGGATGCTCGCAGTCGACGAGACGGGAGAGCCGCTGGACGGGGATCAGATTCTCGCGATCCTTGCTCTCGCAAAGGGCGTCGATGCAGTGGCTGCGACGACGATGACGAATCTGGGCTTCCACCGGCTCATGAGCGAGCGAGGTATTCGAGTACTCACGACCGACGTCGGCGATCGGCATGTACTCGCTGCGATGCGTGCCGAGGGAGCCGTCCTCGGCGGCGAGCAGTCGGGGCACCTGATCACGCTCGACGGTCACGTGACCGGCGACGGGCTGGCGGCCGCGCTCCTTGTCTGTCGTGCCCTCGACGGCGGGTCGCTCGCTGCCGCCGCGGCCGTCCTCCACCGCCTGCCGCAGGCGAAACAGAACGTTCGGGTGTCCCGCCCCGGGCTCCCGGACGCGGTTGTAGAGGAGGTTGCTCGGCTCGGTGACGAGCTCGCAGGTCGGGGCAGAATTCTCGTTCGCCCTTCCGGCACCGAGCCGGTCGTCCGCGTCCTCGTCGAGGCCGAAAGCGAGGAGGAGGCGGCAACTCTCTGTGGTAAAGTCGCCAGTCTCGTCCGGTCGGAGCTCGACGACTAGCTCGGAAAACGACCCACGGCGGGAAGGTCCGAGGATACGGCGCAGTCAACCCCCACGCCGGACGTCGGCAGGGACGACGAAGGAGATACGCCAATGTGTGGAATCATCGGATACGTAGGGCCACGGGAGTGCAAGCACCTTCTCCTCTTCGGCCTCGAGCGACTCGAGTACCGCGGGTATGACTCGGCCGGCATCGCCCTCCTCGAGAGTGACGGGCTGCGCTACACGCGCGCCGTCGGGAACCTCCAGAACCTGAAGCTGGCCGCCGGAGAGGCGCCTTCGCCTGCGACCACCGGGCTCGGCCACACCCGCTGGGCGACACATGGCGGCGTCACCGAGGCCAACGCGCATCCTCTTGCAGGCGACGACCCGGCCGAGGTCGCGATCGTGCTCAACGGCATCGTCGAGAACTACCGTGAGCTGCGCGCCCGCCTCGGCGAGGCAGGACACGCCTTCACCTCGGAGACCGACGCGGAGACGGTGACGCATCTGATCGAGGAGTACTACGACGGCGACATCGTCGAGGCAACCCGCCTCGCGTTCAACGAGCTCGAGGGGCACTTCGCGTTCGTCGTCATTCATCGCGACCACCCCGGCGTCCTCGTTGGCGCCCGCCACCAGTGCCCGCTCGTCGTCGGCATCGGCCAGGGAGAGACGTTCCTCGCATCGAACGCCGCGGCGTTCCTGCGCGAGACGCGCGAGGTGCACTTCCCCGAGGACGGCGACCTCGTCGTGATCACGCCCGAGGGCGCCCGGCACCTTCGCGCCGCCGATGGCTCGGCGGTCGACCGCGAGCTGATCGTTCTGGACTGGGACGACGAGAGCGCAGAGAAGGCCGGCTTCGAGACGTTCATGCTGAAGGAGATCTACGAGCAGCCGGAGGCCGTTGCGGAGACGATCGGCG
The DNA here is from genome assembly GCF_039915195.1 of Gaiella sp. Lineage (GTDB taxonomy): Bacteria > Actinomycetota > Thermoleophilia > Gaiellales > Gaiellaceae > Gaiella. Next base: position 5,476 of record NZ_JBDSNT010000152.1, on the reverse strand, counting down.
ACCGCGTTCGCCACGGGCGCCTGGAACTCGAGGGGCTCGGCATGGACGACGACGAGATCAAGGTCCTGCGGCGGATCGTGATCCTCTCCGCCGGCACGTCCTATCACGCTGCAGTAGCGGGCCGCTACGCGATCGAGGAGTGGGCGCGCGTTCCCGTTGAGCACGACATCGCCTCCGAGTGGATCTACCGCAATCCCGTCCTCGATCGCAGCACGCTCGTGATCGGGATCTCCCAGTCGGGCGAGACGCGCGACACGATCGCCGGGATGAAGCTCGCGCGCGAGATGGGTGCGCGCACCGTTGCGATCACGAACATGATGGGCTCGCAGATCACCCGTGAGGTCGACACAGTCCTCTACACGCGCGCCGGCCTCGAGGTCAGCGTCGCTGCCTCGAAGACGTTCACGGCGCAGGTCAGCCTGCTCTTCCTCGTGGCGCTGAAGCTCGCCCAGGTGCGGGAGACGCTCCCTCCCGAGGAGCTGAAGTTCATCCTCGACGAGGTGTACTTGCTGCCCGAGAAGATCCAGGCGTTCCTAGACGGCGACCACCCGATCGACGAGATCGCGCAGCGGCACTTCGACAAACCGTTCTTCCTCTACCTCGGCCGCCACATCGGACTGCCCGTCGCGCTCGAGGGTGCGCTGAAGCTGAAGGAGATCTCCTACATCCCCACCGAGGCGTACTCGGCGGGCGAGATGAAGCACGGCCCCATCGCCCTGCTCGACGAGTCGACTCCGGTTGTCGTGATCGCGACGCGCAGCCACGTCTACGACAAGATGATCTCGAATATTCAGGAGGTTCGTGCCCGCGGAGCCCACGTGATCGCGATCGCCACTGACGGCAACGAGGACATCCAGCATCACGCGGACGACGTGATCTACATCCCGCGCTCGCCGGCGTTCCTCCAGACCGTGCTCGCAGTCGTGCCCTTGCAACTGCTCGCCTACCGGATCGCCCGGTTACGCGGTCTGAACGTCGACCAGCCGCGAAATCTGGCGAAGACCGTCACCGTCGAGTGAAGGGATGTTTACTGCAGGCTTTGCCTGATCCTGAAGGGGCCGTCCGCGGACCGTCGTACACGGCGTCTCGCTGAAGCCCGACGCCCTGCGCGGGCGCGCTGTCGCCTACGCCTTGTCGCCGCGCAGCGCCATCGAGAGCGCGCCCGCGAGGGCGGCGCCGATGAGCGGGCCGACGATGTAGATCCAAACGTTCCCGAAGTCGGCCGCCCAGATGGCCGGGTCGATCGAGCGTGCCGGGTTGAACGAGCCGCCCGAGCTCGGGCCCATCGTCACCGCTGCGATGAAGATGAAGCCGCCGATCGCGACGGGCGCAAGCACGCCCTTCCACGGCGCCGAGTCGTCGGTCGCAACCGTGATGATCACCGAGACGAAGAGGAACACCGCCACGAGCTCGATCATCATCGCGCGCCAGTCCTCGACGCCCTTGCCGGGGTTCGTGACCAGCGAGTCCTTGATGTCGTTCGTGTAGAGGAGCGTCGCGACGAGGACGGCGATGAAGCCACCGATCAGCTGTGCGACCCAGTAGGGGATCACGGCCGACATCGGGAACTTCCGCCCGACGGCGAGACCGAACGTGACGGCCGGGTTGTAGTGGCCGCCCGAGATCTGGCCGAACGCGGCGATCATGAGGCCGAGGCCCAGACCGAAGCCGGCGGCGACGCCCGCGGAGGCGATCGAGCCAGGAAGGTTCACCGACGCGGCGATACCGCTGAACCCGATGAAGAAGAACCCGAAGGTCCCCACGGCCTCGGCAAGGAGTCGGTTGCTCATCGACGGGGTTTCCACAGTGGTGCCTCCCGGAACTCGGCGTTGGTGGCAAATCGGTGCCGTACTCGGCAGCGAGCAAGAAACTACGCGAGCCGCCGGACGGTTCGTTGCTCCAACCGGCTACGGTTGGCACCTGATGACGCCGAAGCGAGAGGCCCCGCCGGCCCACAGCACCGCTGTCGTACGCGTGCTGCGCCTGCCTGCCGGGGAAACGGTAGACGACCGAGTCGCCGTCGAGGAGCCACTCGAGCTCCGGATCGACGGCAACCCCGTCGCCGTGACGATGAGGACTCCCGGGCACGACGAGGAACTCGCGCTCGGGTTTGCGCTCTCCGAGGGGCTGCAGCCCGTGTCGGCCCGTCTGCCGGACGACCTCGCGGTGAACACGATCGAGCTCGAGGCGCCAGGCTTCGATCCCGCACGGGTCGCGCGCTCGTTCTACACGACGTCATCGTGCGGTGTGTGCGGAAAGGGCGCGCTCGAGGCGATCGCCGTCGAGTCCCCGCCCGTCGAGAGCACGCTCACGATCAGCGGCACGCACGTCGGGCAGTTGCCCGACCGGCTCCGCGCAGCGCAGGCGGCTTTCGCCTCGACGGGGGGACTCCACGCGACAGGATTGTTCACGGCCGCAGGTGAGCTCGTGAGCGCGCGTGAGGATGTCGGCCGGCACAACGCGATGGACAAGGTGATCGGGCGCGCCTTTCTCGACGGGCTCCTGCCTCTGGCGGATCACATCCTCTGTGTCAGTGGACGCCTCTCATTCGAGCTCGTCCAGAAGGCCGCGGTCGCGGGTTGCCCTGTCCTCGTTGCGGTCGGCGCACCCTCGTCGCTCGCCGTCGAGCTCGCGGTCGACCGGGGCATCACACTCTGCGGATTCGTGCGCGACGGGCGCTGCAACGTCTACTCACGACCGGAGCGAATCACCGACTGAGCGCAAGCTCGAGGTCGACGTCGCCCGCGACCTCGAGCAGTGCCCGAGCGAGGATCGACTCCGGATCGCGGTCGGGCCACACGAGGCCGATCGTGCGCGCGGTCGAGGGTGCCACCAGAGGAATCACCCTCATCCCGAGAGGTACGTCGAAGGCGTGCAGCCAGGCGTGCGACAGCACGCTCGACCACGGCCCGTCTCGGACGTGGGCGATCAGCGTCGAGATCGAGTTGGTCTCGACCGTCGGCCGCGGCTCCGCTCCGGCTTCGTGGAAGATCCCGTCGACGATGCGGCGGTTCTGCATGTCTCCGGTCAACAGGCAGAGCGGCACGGTTGCAGCCTCCGCCCAGGTCACGCTCCGCTTGGCCCCGAGTGGCCCGTCGGCGTCCGTGAGCAGCAGATAGCGCTCCTCGTAGAGTGCCTGGGTGCGCACTCCGGTGAGAGGCTCCGAGTCGAGGTACGTGATCCCGAGCTCGAGCTCGAACTCGAGCAGCCCTCGCTCGATCTGCCTCGAGTTGAGCGAGTAGACGGCCACCGTGATTCCGGGGTGGCCGCTCGTCAGCCGGGTCGTCAGGAGCGAGACCGACGGCAGCGACGTGGGGATCGCGCCGATCCGCAGTTGCCCTGAGAGCCCCCCACGCATCGCGTCGAGCTCGGCATCGAGTCCGCCGACATCGGCGAGGATCCGCCGTGCCCACTCGAGCACCTTCTCGCCCTCGGGCGTCAACCCCTCGTAGCGTTGTGAGCGCCTGACGATCGGGAACCCGACCTCGCTTTCGAGCCGACGGATGCCCGACGAGAGGGTCGGCTGCGAGACCCCGCACGCCCTCGCAGCGCGGCCGAAGTGCTGCGCGCGAACGACCGCGACGAGATAGTGGAGATGGCGAAGATCCACAGCAGAATGATAGATTACGTCTATCACACGGTCGACCGTGTCACTTTGACGCGAAGGGGAATGACAGCAATCCTGTTAGAGGGCAACCGAGCTGCTACCCGGAGACAGGCCGAGGCCTGGCGCCACTGAAGGAGAGACGCATGCGCAAGACCAAAGGACGGCTGATGGAGCCACTCGTCCGTGGCGACGACGGTGCTCTGCGTACCGCCACCTGGGACGAGGCGCTAGACCTCGCCGCCGCCGGGTTCGCCCGCGCGCGCGAGGCCGACACCTCGACGTCGTTCGGCATTTTCTCGTGCTCCAAGGCGTCGAACGAGATGAACTTCATCGCCGGCAAGTTCGCGCGCCAGGTGATGGGCACGAACAACATCGACTCCTGTAACAGAACCTGACACGCCCCTAGCGTCGTCGGTCTGGCGACGGTGTTCGGAGCAGGCGGCGGCACGTCGTCCTACGCGGAGATCGAGGAGACTGACGTCGTTCTCCTCTGGGGGTCGAACGCGCGCGAGACGCATCCGATCTTCTTCCATCACCTGCTCAAGGGCGTGCACAACGGCGCGCGGCTTTTCGTTATGGATCCGCGGCGTACGACGTCGGCGGCATGGGCCGACCGCTGGCTCGGGCTCGAGGTCGGCTCCGACATCGCGCTCTCGAACACGATGGCGCGGGAGATCATCCACGCCGGTCTCGCGAATCGCGCCTTCATCGACCACGCGACCGAGGGCTTCGACGCGTATGCAGCGTCGGTCGAGCCGTTCACGCTCACGGAGGGAGAGCGCCTCACCGGCATTCCAGCCGCCGTGATCTGCGAGACGGCACACGCCTTCGCGCGCGCCGACCGCGCCATGATCTGCTGGACGCTCGGGATCACCGAGCACCACACGGCGGTCGACAACGTGCTCGCGTTGATCAACCTGGCGCTCCTCTGTGGCCACGTCGGCCGATTTGGCTCCGGGCTCAACCCGCTGCGCGGGCAGAACAACGTGCAGGGCGGCGGCGATATGGGCGCGATTCCAAACAAGCTGTCCGGGTTCCAGGACATCGAGCGCGATCCCGAGGCGCGCGCGCGGTTCGAGGAGGCGTGGGGCGTGACGATCCGTCCCCACTACGGCTGGCATCTGACCCAGATGTTCCACGGAATGGAGAGCGGCGAGCTGCGAACGCTCTACGTTATCGGTGAGAATCCCGCGCAGTCCGAGGCGGACATCAACCGCACGCGCAAGCTTCTCTCCGAGCTCGATTTTCTCGTCGTGCAGGACATCGTCCTGACTAGAACGGCGGAGATGGCCGACGTCGTCTTCCCTTCCGCCGCGTCGTGGTGTGAGACCGACGGCACCGTGACGAACAGTGAGCGCCGTGTGCAACGGGTGCGCAAGGCCCTCGATCCGCCCGGTGAAGCGCGGGACGACATGTGGATCATCACCGAGATCGCCCGCCGTCTCGGCCATGACTGGCCCGATCCCGTGGCCGAGGACGTCTGGGACGAGCTCCGCTCGCTCTCGCCGATGCACGGCGGCATGAGCTACCAGCGACTCGAGGAGCTCGGCGGGCTGCAATGGCCCTGCCCCGACGAGGCGCACCCGGGCTCGCCCATGTTGCATGAGCGCCTGTGGGCCGACCCCCTCGTTGGCCCTCCGGCGCCGTTTACCGTCGTCGAGGCCCGAGGTCCGTTCGAGCAGCTCGATGCTGACTACCCGATCCGGCTCACCACCGGCCGACGGCTCGAGTCATACAACACGGGCGCGCAGACGAACCTCTACTCGTCACCGCTTCATCGCGGCGAATCGCTCGACCTCTCGCCGGAGGATGCGGAGCGGCTCGAACTCGCAGATGGCGAGATCGCGCGTGTCTCGTCCAGGCGAGGCT
>NZ_JBDSNT010000133.1:0-6636 GCF_039915195.1 Gaiella sp. | reverse complement strand
CTGCTCGACGGCGGCGCGCTCGTCACCTCCCACGAATGGGGCTACGCCAGCGGGCAGCTTGCAGGGCGTGAGCCGATCGCGTTTCAGCGCGCCCGCGTGATGGGCGGCTGCTCCGCTCACAACGGCTGCGTCGTCGCAGTCGGGTGTCCGGAGGACTACGACCGCTGGGCTGCACTCACGGGCGACGGCCGCTGGAGCTCCGTCTCGGTGCGGCCTGCACTGACACGGGCGCTCGAGCGGATGCGCGTGCGGACGTACGGGGAGGACGAGGTGGGGCCGTTCCATGGCGCGTGCCTCGCCGCCGCCGCGTTCCTCGGGGTTCCTCGGGCGGACGACCTCGACGACCTCGACGGCGGCGTCGGCTTCGGGACCGAGTCGGTCAACATCGAAGCCGGCGTTCGGTTCAACGCCTCGTTTGCATACGTCGATCCGGCGCGGGACGGTGACAACCTGACGATCCTCGACCGGGCGATCTGTGACCGGCTCAGGCAGACCGACACGGGCGTCGAGGTGACGGTGCAGCGCGACGGCGAGGAGGTGCGCATCGAGGCAGGCAGGATCGTGCTCGCCGCCGGGGCCTACGGCACGCCTGCGATCCTCGAGCGCTCGGGAGTCGGCGACCCTGCCCTCCTGCGCTCGGCCGGAATCGAGCCGCTCGTCGACCTGCCGGGCGTCGGGCGCAACCTGCACGACCATCCTCTCGCCGAGGTCGAATTCGCAGGTTCGGCGCGGCTGCGGAGCCTGCTGTCGGAGTCGGCCGCCGTCCGCTTCACGCCGGAAGAGCAGACGCTCGGCAAGCTCCGCTCGAGCCGCGCGAGCGGTCCGTACGACCTTCACGTCTTCCCGGTCGCGGCCAACGAGCACAGCCTCCTCGCCGGGCGGGTGGCTCTCGCCGTCGCTGCGATGGAGCCGCTCTCGCGCGGTTCGCTCCATGTCACCGGACCCGACCCCGAGGCCGCTCCGCGAATCGATCACGGCTACCTCACGGACGATGGCGGCGCAGACCTGGCCGTGATCGAGGAGGGGATCGAGTGGGCACGAGAGCTTGCGGCCGCCGAGCCTTTACGCGAGTTGATCGGCCGGGAGATTACCCCGAGCCTCGATCGCAGGGTCTCCGCCTACCACGCCCACTACTTCCATCCGGTCGGGACGTGCGCGATGGGGGACATGGCGGCTGCGCTCGCGGTCTGCGACGGCGAGGGTCGCGTGTTCGGCCTCGACGGTGTGTACGTCGCGGACTGCTCGCTGATGCCGGTGGTGCCACGCGCGAACACGAACCTCCCGGCCGTGCTCGTGGGCGAGGTCATCGCCGATGCGCTCCTCGCCTGAGGCGCTGATCGTTTGATCTCTGGCACCGCTGAGCCGCCGCGGTTATCGTGACCGCATGACTGTCGTCTACATCCTGATCGCGATCGTCGTCGTCCTGCTCGTCTTCGTCGTCGTGCTCTACAACCGGATGGTTCGCCTGCGCAACGAGGTCGACACCGGCTGGGCCAACATCGACGTGCAGTTGAAGCGCCGGAACGACCTGATTCCGAACATCGTCGAGGCGGTCAAGGGCTACGCGGCGCACGAGCGTGGCACGTTCGAAGCGGTGACGAAGGCGCGCGCGGCCGTCGCCGGCGCGCAGGGCCCGGCCGCAGCGGGCGAGGCAGACAACCTCCTTACCGCAGCCCTCGGCAAGCTGTTCGCGGTCGCCGAGGCGTACCCGGATCTGAAGGCGAGCGAGAACTTTCTCCAGCTCCAGAACGAGCTCTCGGCGACGGAGGACAAGATCGCCGCGGCACGGCGCTACTACAACGCCACGGTTTTGCGGTTCAACAACTCGATCCAGACGTTCCCGGCCGTGCTGCTCGCGGGCGTCTTCGGCTTCGTCAAGCGTGAGTTCTTCGCGGCCGAGGCCGGCGATCGCGAGCTTCCGGAGGTCAGCTTCCAGCCGTGACCCTGCAGCAGCAGATCAGGGCCAACCGTTTCCGCACCGTCCTCGTCCTCGCCGCCTTCGGCCTTCTGGTCATTGCGCTCGGCGGAGCAGCCTACGCTCTCGGTGGCTCCGGGATGGGGGTACTCGTCCTGCTCGTGGGCGCCGTCTACGGCGTCTTTGCGTACGTCTCGAGCGGGTCGATGGTCGCGAAGCTCACGGGTGCCCACCCGGTCACGCGTGAGGAGTGGCCCGAGGTCTATCACCTCATCGACACCGTCTCGATCGCGGCCGGGATGGAGGCAGCGCCACCGCTCTACGTCGTCAACGACCCTGCCCCGAACGCCTTTGCCGCCGGCCGCGTTCCCGCGAAGAGCTACGTCGTTGTCACGAGCGGCCTGCTCGAGTCGATGAGCAAGCGTGAGCTCGAGGGCGTTCTTGCCCACGAGGTCTCGCACATCCGCAACCGCGACGTCCGCCTGATGACGCTCGCAGCGGTGCTCGTCGGAGTCGTCGCGCTCGTCAGCGATCTGCTTGCCCGAATGCTCTACTTCGGCGGCGGCCGCCGCAGGGGCGGAGACAGCGGGCAGGGCTGGATCTTCCTCGTCCTCGCGATCGTCACGATCCTGCTCGCGCCCCTCGCGGCCGTGATGGTGCAGATGGCGCTGTCGCGTAGGCGTGAGTATCTTGCCGACGCTTCGGCCGCCGAGATCACGAACGACCCGGAAGGGCTCGCTCTGGCGCTGCGCCGCCTCGAGCTCGACCACCGTGAGATCCAGCACGTCACATCGGCCACCGCCCACCTCTACATCGAGACGCCCCTGCGCAACGCCACCGGACCGGCCAAGATCGTCGCAGGGCTCTTCAACACGCATCCACCGCTCGCTGCCAGGATCGGAGTACTCGAGGAGGCGGGCGGCTTCCGGCTGCCGGATGACCTCCCCGTAGCGCCCGACCTCGAGATGCCGACCGCGTAAGGGCGATCATCCTCACGCGTCGGGGCGGCGATGCGCCCGAGGATTTCGCCGCTCGTGGCTCGAGGAGCACACCGGCAGGTTGAAGCCTCGCTCGACCTGGAGCTGCGTGATCAGCCCGGATGGCGATTGTCTTGTCACGTACGAGCGCCGTGGCTCACTGCGTGCGCCCTCCACGCCGCCAAGCGATGAGGACGCGGGTCGACCGCACAGCTACGACGGAGACCGCCGTCAAGTGCTGTCAGCCCGTCGCCGACCGGACGCCAGAGCCGCTCCTCGAGCATCGACCTGATCTCGACGGGAAGGTGGCGGTCGAGAGGAGAGATCGTCGGTTCGAGCATCGGGCTGAAGATATCGCAGTCGGTAGGCTCGGCTCGATCGAGGCGACAGGAGGCGAGATGCAGGTACGCAAGGTGATCGTGCAGCGCGAGGAGACCCGAGGTGCGGTCGGCCGAGAGCTTGCCATGCCGACCGTGAAGGTCGTCGTCGCAGCGGTGATCGCGAACCCGCTCGCGGGTGGGTTCAGCCAGGATCTGACCCAACTCGAGGAGATCGGCGCAGAGGTCGCAGCGCTCCTCGTCGAGGAGGCGCTGCGCGCTGCCGGGGACAGGGCGGGAGAGGTGAGCTCGTACGGCAAGGGCGCGATCGTCGGCCTCGACGGCGAGCTCGAGCACGCTGCGGCGCTCATCCACCCACGCTTTGGAGCGCCGGTGCGGGCGGCGATCGGCGGCGGGCAGGCGATCATCCCGTCGACGAAGAAGGTCGACGGCGCGGGGGCGGCGATCACGATGCCGCTGACGAACAAAGACGACATCTGGAGCTTCGACGAGATGGATGCCGCGGAGATCGCGGTGCCGGGTGCGCCCCGGTCGGACGAGATCCTCGTCTGTCTCGCGCTCGGCGTCGGCGGACGACCGCACGCACGCACGAAGAAGCCGGCCTGATCATGAAGGCGATCATTCTGCTCACCCGACGCGAGGGCGATACGGCCGAGGACTTCCGTCGCTGGTGGCTCGAGGAGCACGCGCCGCTCGCCCGTCGGTTACCGGGCTTGCGCAAGCTCGTGTTCAACGTCGTCGAGGGCGACGCGGCCCACGACGGGGTCGCAGAGCTCTGGTTCGACTCCACCGAGGAGTTCGAGGCCGCGTATGCGAGTGAGTTGGGTCAGCGAGTCGCGGCCGACTCGATCGCAAACGTGGCGGGTCGCGTACGGCTGCTCGTCGACGAACGGCCGCAGCTCGGCTGACGCATCTCACGCGTCTCTACAAAGCGCTGTCAGAACGGTAGGCATGGGATGAGATGGCGCCGCCTCGTCGGCGTGCACGCGTGGACGATCGCCGCGCCACCTCAGCCCGACCTGTGGCTTTCAGCCAGCCGCTGCTGCCAGGCGGGCAGCGAGGTTCCGGAGCAACGCGAGCGCGAACGACGGCTCGGATTCGAGCAGTGCATCGAAGTCCGACCGCGGGAGCGACAGGCAGCGTACGGCCGTCCTCGCGCGAACGCGTCCGACACGCCCCCCATCGGGAAGGAGGAGAGCGAGCTCGCCCACGAAGTCGGGTGCGGTCACTTCGATCTGTCCTCCGCGAAGCTCGACGCTCACGCTCCCGTCGAGCAGGACGAACATCCCGGAGCCGACGTCGCCGGGCAGAGTGAGGATCTGGCCTGGTTCAGCCGTCACTTCCGTCGCCCCGGCGCCTACGCGTGCGAGACCCTCCTCGGAGAGGTCGGCAAACAGCGGAATGTCGCGCAGGGAGGGAATGGACACCGGTTTCTTCATATCACGGAAACAGAGCCTCCACCGAGTGGCGTGGAGCGCGATAGGCGAATCTGCCCCGAACGCAGGAGCGTCAGAGGCTTGTTTTGTCGCCCTCGACGGCCCTGGCGAAGGCTGAAAGTCGCAGGGCTAGAGGAACTCGGGCGGCGGTGGCGGTTCGTGATCGACCCAGATCTCGGCGTCGAACTCCTGGCTCACGATTTCCTCCGCGGTCGGGGTGTGCTTGACCACGTGCCACGGCCCGTCATGGCCGGGAATCGAGACCTGGTTTCCGCGAGTCGCGGGATCGCCTTCGACCTCGAGGACGGCCTCCGTGCCATCGGGAAAATGACAAACGCATTTCATGCTGACCTTCTCTTACCCCGCCTGGGGCCGGCGTAACCCTCGTCCGCCGCATCGAGCTCTCACGACGGAAGGGGCGGCGTGATCGCGGCCCAACCGGTGCCTCTTCGCACTCGCCCGCATCGCGAGTACCTGGAGTCTCGCAAGGTTTAGGCCCCGCTCGCTCTCGTAGAACCAGGGTGCTGCGGCACCTACCGCGACAAGACGCCGGTTGACGGTCGTACTGTCACTGGAGCGAGCGCACGCACCTGGCAATCAGGCTCGGGTTCGGCGGACCGGACGAGCTCGTGGGGATCCAGCTGTTCGAACGCATGGACGACCGCCGGGTCGAACTGGTGGCCGCTGAGACGGCGGATTTCGGCCGCGGCGTCCTCGACGCTCCATGCAGGCTTGTAGGGACGTTCGTCGCAGAGTGAGTCGAAGACGTCTGCGAGGGCGACGATGCGTCCGCTGAAGGGGATCTGATCGCCTCGGAGGCCGGCCGGGTAGCCGTTGCCGTCCCACCGTTCATGGTGGGTGAGCGCGATCTCTGCGGCGAGTGACAGCACGTCGGAGGTGCTGCCAGAGAGGATCTCATGGCCGACGGTTGTGTGGGTGCGCATCTGGTGCCATTGCTCGGGAGTGAGTTTTCCGCGCTTGAGCAGGATCGTGTCGGAGACCGCGAGCTTGCCGATGTCGTGCAAGGGTGCTGCCTGGCGGAGCCTCGCCACCTCGAGCGGGGTGAGGCCCAGCAGTTCGCCCAGCTGAGCGGCGGTATTGCCGACCCGTGCTGCGTGCGCAAACGTCTGGTCGTCGCGGTACTCGGCTGCGAGCGCGAGCTTGCTCAGCGTCTCGAGGCGGGCATCGTCGAGCTCGCGGGCGAGCTGTTGCAGTTGCGCGCTTCGCTCACCGACGGTCTGCTGCAGGAACGTCTTGTAATCCTGCTCCGCCTCGTCCCATCGTTTCTGTTCGGTGATGTCCCGTACAACGGCGATGAACAGCCTGGCACCGCGGTGGGAGACCTCGCCGACCGTGCACTCGAGAGGAAAGATGGAGCCGTCTTTTCGGCGGTCCCGCAGCTCACGCCGGACGCCGATCACCCCGTCTTCTCCTGTGCGCAGGTAGCGGGCGAGAAGGCCTTCATGCCCGGTGTCCGCCATCACGATCTGTGCGCTTCTCCCGACAACTTCGTCGCGTCGGTAGCCGAAGATACGTTCGCTGGATGTGTTGAACCGCACGATGGTGCCGCTCTCGTCAATGGTGATGAGTCCGTCGGTGACGGCTTCGGCGACGAGGTTGAGTCGCACATTGCTTCCCCTCGCGTCCTCCAGTGCGACCTCGAGCTCACGAGCCTTCAGCTGCTCTTGCTCCTCTGCTTGCACACGCTCGGTTACATCGCGCGCGAACGACACGAGCGTCCCCGTCTCCTCGTCGACGCGTGAGGTCCATTCGAGCCACCTGTATCCGCCGGCCTTCGTGCGATGGCGGTTGACGGCATTGACGACGTCTCCACCCGTTCCCACCTGTTCTGCCAGATCTGCCAGCGTTCGCGCGCGATCGTCCGGATGAACGAAATCGACGAACGGTCGTCCCGTCAGCTCGTTTGCAGAAAAACCGAGCAAGTTCGTGAACGCAGGATTGACGGAGAG
>NZ_JBDSNT010000132.1:0-40888 GCF_039915195.1 Gaiella sp. | reverse complement strand
ATCTCCGTCAGGCACCGACAACCGCAGCCGGACGGCTCTACACGGGCGTGTTGTACGCGGCGCTCGACATCCCCACGCTTCCCGCACGGACGGCGAGCAACATCGTGATCATCTCGGCCCAGTTCGGCGCGCTCCGCCCCAGCGACCGTGTGCCCCCGTACAGGCGCGAGATGGATGCCGCCTACTGGCGGGACGGCCTTCGCGAGGTGCTCGACGAGGCTGCTGCCGGGCGAGTCATCGTCGACTGCCGCTCCGCCACGTACATCGCGGCATGGAGACCGTCATGCAACACGGCTGCCGTACGGGTGCAGGTATCCGTGGTCGAGGAGCGCGACGGCGTCAGGCGCGTCGTCTCGCACATGGCGAAGAAGACGCGCGGCGAGGTCGCGAGGCATCTTCTCGTCTCCGGCGCGCGGCCGCGCACGCCCGCCGAGCTTGCGGCTGCCGTCGCCGAGTCTTTCACCTGCGAGCTCGAGCCGCCTGAACGCGTCGGCGGGCCCTTCACGCTTACCGTTGTCGAGCGCTAACCCGCAGTGTCGCGATCCGTGAAACGCACGGCTCCGTCCGGCGGCAGTCGGATCGCAACCGATCCTAGAGCGGCTCGTCCTCGGACTCGACGACCGCAAGGAGAAATCGACGTGCGCGCGGCGGGATATCGATTAGACGCGCCTCGAGCTTCGCTGCCCGAGCGTCGGCGAGCATTCTGCGTAGGACGAGCGCACTCGTGACATCGAGGCGGCCGACGCCCGCGAGGTCGATATCGACCCTGGTCGCCCCGGGGTGGTCGGCGATCGCGACGGCGAACGCGTCCTCGATCACCTTGCTCGAGGCGAACCATAGCACTCCCCGCGGGCGGAAGGTCAGGGTGTCGCGGTCGAGGCAGACCTCGATGTCGACGACCATTTCCCGCAGCAGGTGGACGAGGATCGCCATCCCGACACCGATCAGGACGGCGTACTCGACGTGTGGGGAGAGCGCCAGAGTGGCGACGAACGTCGTCCAGGCGACCGCAGCTTGCCAGCGCGAGAGCCGGATCAACCGCCCGAGCGGACGTAGCCGTGCGAGTCCGAGCGCCGCGACGATCACAATCGCTGCCAACACCGGGAGGGGAAGCGGAGCGAGGACGGTCGCGAACGGGAGGAAGCAGAGGACGGCGATACCCGTGACAGCCCCGGCCCAGCGCGTGCGGGCGCCTGCCTGACGGTTCAGGGAGCTGCGGGAGAACGAGCCACCGACCGGGAAGCCCCCCGATGCAGCAGAGGCAAGGTTGGCGGCACCCTGGCTGACGAGCTCCTGGTTGGCATCCCAGCGTTGCCGTTCGATTGCAGCGAACGTCCGTGCAATCGCGGAGGGCTCGCTGAATCCGACGAGCGCGATGATCGAGGCCGAGACGAGCAGCAAGGGCACCGCTGCCAGGTTGATGCTGTTCGGCAGCTCCGGGAACCCAAGCTCGATCGAACCGACGGTCGCCCCTGCGTAGTCCGTCGACCTCGACCAGGCAATCGACGCGATCACGCCAATCAGGACGCCGGGAACGAGCCGGTGCAGTTGCGCGGCGCCCTTCATCAGGGCGACCGTGATCGCCGCGAGGAGGATCGCCGTCCAGTTCCAGAGCGAAGGGTGAGAGAGTGCGTCGAGGGCGCTTGCCACGATGCCTTGCCCTGTCGGGGGAACACCCAACGCGGTAGGAAGTTGCGAGAGGCAGATCAGGATCGCCGCGCCGGGGACGAACCCGAGCAGAACCGGCTCGGAGAGGAGATAGGCGATCACGCCGCCGTGAAAGAAACCGAGGAGCACACGGATGGCGCCGACGGCGAGCGCGAGCACGATCCCCAGCTCGATGTACTCGTCCGACCCCGGGGTCGCGTGTACCGATAGTGCCCCGAACGTGAGCAGCGACGTCAGGGCGACAGGGCCTGTCTGAAGGTAGGGCGAGCAGGCGAACAGCGACGCCGCGATCGGCGGCAAAGCCGCTGCGTACAGTCCCCTCTCGGGCGGCATGCCCGCGAGCCCGGCATACGCGAGCGACTGGGGGATCAGCACGGCCGCGACGCTGAGTCCGGCGGCGACGTCGCCAGGTGTCAGCCTCAGGCCCCGCAGAGGCCAGGCGCGCGGGCCGTTGATCAGGGGAGGCTCGCCGCTTTTCGAAACCGTTCGAGGGCAGCCCTTCTGGGTGCGAGTAGATCCTCCGCCGTTCCGCAGGCGAGTAGCTCCGCAAGCGCATCCGTCAGCAACGCCTCAGCGTCTGCGGGTCGCTCGAGCGCGATGTTGGTGAGCTCTCCCGGATCGGCGACCAGGTCATAGAGCTCGACGTCGTCCTCGGCGCCCCCGACGACGAGGGAAAGCCCACGCCCGGTCACGGTGAGCGGCTGGTCACGCGCGATGCGGCGCGGCCATGAATCCACGGCGATCGTGATCCGTCCCTTCTGGTACTCGAGCGGCCAGCTGCTGACAACGAGTTCGCGGTGGTGGTTCGTCTCACCACGAAGCAACGGCGCTAGCGATCGCCCTGCAGTCTTCTCTGGAGCCGCGACGCCGGCGAGATCGAGGACGGTCGCAGGGATATCGACGAGGGTCGTCAGCGCGGGCGTGCGACGGGGTGTGGCGCCGGGCATTTGGATCAGCAACGGCACCTCGACGATCTGCCGGTAAAGCGGCGACCAGCTCTGCGTGCCCAGGCCCGGATCCCACACGGACTTGCCGAGATAGTCGTGCTCACCGAAGTAATAGCCGTGGTCGGAGAGGAAGATGAGGACGGTGTTGTCGGCGATGCCGAGAACATCGAGCTTCTCGGCGAGACTTCCAACCCAGCGATCGACCATCGACACCTCCCCGGAGTACGTCGCGTGGCTGAGTCGCACGTCGTCCTCGGTCAGACCTGCCTCGCGCCAGTTGTCGTAACACGTCTGGGTCTCGCGGCCGTCGTAGTCCGGTGCATAGAGCCGCGTGTAGTACTCCGGTGGGTTCCATGGCTCGTGCGGATCCCAGACGTCGACGAGGAGGAAGAAGCGCTCCTGATAGTGCCGTTCGAGCCACTCCTCGGCTGCCGTCGTCGTGCGAGCGACCCAACGGTCGGATTCGTGACGCCACGTCGAACGCGCGTCGACTCGCTCCTCCATCCGTTTGGCATCGCCCTGGCCGCGGAGCCAGAGGAAGTCCTGGAAGCCCCGGTCGTACCCGAAGCCGTTGCGGACGTAGAACGGCGTGTCGACGATGCCCATTGTCAGGTACCCCGACTCCGCGAGGAGCTGCGGCAACGTCGGGAGGTCGGCAGGGAGCGGGGCCCAGGACATGAACGTCAGCGAGAGCCGTCCCGTCAGCAGGTCGGCCCGAGCGGGCATCGTCGGGAAGGAGCCGATCAGATGGTTCTCGAACACGACCGACCGTTCGGCCAGGCGATCGAGCCTGGGCGTGTGGATCCACTCGTTCCCGTAGGCCCCGAGATGATCCCGCCTCAAAGTGTCGGAGACGATGACGAGGAAGTTCGGTTGCGAGCTGGCGTTCATCTGGCACCTCTCTGCGACACGTCGAAAAATCGCGCTTGCCGGATCTGCTTGACGAGGAGGCCCGGCACCATTACCATCGCTCAAAAGTATACTGGAGTCCGGGAAAAATATTTCTCGAGAGGGAAACACTCTTCCTCTCTGTCCAGGGCAAAGCCCACACCCAGGCTGTCGCCGATCCAACAACCGTTGTCACCATACGTCTCCAACGGAGAAACGACCTCCTACGAAAGGAACGGACGATGATCACGAACGACGGGGGATCCCGCATGGGCCCCTCTCGCGGGAGCTCTGTGAAAGCGCTCCTGATAGCCGCCGTGGCGATTCTCACGCTGCTCGTGGGCGCCAGCATCTCGGGTGCTGCGACAGGCAAGAAGAGCGCTGTCGACCCGACGTTGGATTGGGCGATCGCGACGAATCCGCCAAGCCTGTTCAGCGCGTTCTACTTCGGTACCGAGGGCTCGATGATGTTCTCCCTCACGACGCACCACATCCTCCAGCCGGGTGTCTTCGGTCAGCCGACCACCGGCCCCGAAGCCGCTGTCTCCTCGTGGAAGGCAGTCACACCGACGAAGTACGTGTACAGGGTCAAGCCTGGGATCAGGTTCTCCGACGGCACGACGTTGACCGCGGCGGACGTTGCGTTCTCGCTCAACGTCCACCGCAACAAGAAGACCGGCTCGAAGATGTTCTCGTTCTTCAGCAACGTCCGGTCGGTCGGAGCGAAGGGCAACACCGTAACGGTGCTGCTGTTTAAGCCTGACTCGAAGTGGCAGTTCACTCCCGCCGCCAGCCCGGCCCTCGTCTACTCGAAGGCCGACTACGCGAAGAAGGGTGCCGCGTTCGGCACGCCGAGTGGTCTTCCGGTTGGTACGGGCCCGTACAAGTGGGTCGAGTACGCCCCGAACTCGCGGGTTGTGCTGGAGCGGAACACCTTCTGGAAGGGCGTCAAGTACCCCTGGGACAGGATCGTCTTTTCGCTGATCCCCGACGCCAACGCGCGTTTGCTCGCAGTGCAGAGCGGTCAGATCGACGGCACGTTCGCGATTCCGGGTAACGACATCCCTCTGTGGGTGAAGGCGCCGAACATGAAGTTCGGTTCGTTCAACTCGGGTGGGTGGCGCGGCTTCTCGATCGACGTCGAGGATGGCCCGTTCAAGGACGTCAACGTGCGTCGCGCGATTGCGTACTCGCTCGACAAGGCGTCGATCACCGAGGGTCTGACGTCGAGCCGTGGCCAGGTTCTCGAAGGCCTACCGCCACTCCTCTTCATCCGAGGGCTGCTTCCGAAGGCGGAGGTCGACGCGGCGCTGAAGAAGGTGCCGACGTATCCTTACAGCGTCGACAAGGCCAAGGCCGAGCTCGCGAAGTCCGCGTATCCGAAGGGCTTCTCGACGACGTTAAACGTGCCAAACGGCTGTGTTCCTTGCCTGCTGCTCGCCCAGGTGCTGCAGCAGGGGACGAGCAAGATCGGGATCAACGTCAAGCTCAACATGATGCCCGGGCCCCAGCGGTTCCAGGTCATCCTCGATCACAAGCCGAACCTCGGCCTCCAGGTGCTCGGTCAAGGTCCTGACTCGCCGCACCCGATGGACAAGCCCGACCTGCTCTACCGGAGCGAGAGGGCTGCACCCGGGTTCGAGAACTCGGCGAACTACAAGAACGCACAGGTCGACAAGTGGATCGACGAGAGCCTCGCGTCATCCGATCTGAAGGTCGCCGCGCGCAACGCGCTCAAGATCATGACCGTTGTCAATCGGGACGTTCCTTACATCCCGATCTTCTCGATCCCGGGTGCGTTTGCCGTCAAGCCCGGCTGGGGCTTCAAGTCCTCGCTCGGGCCGTTCTACTACAACCAGATGTGGCTGTCCCACCTCGTAGCCAAGTAGTCATCTGAGCACGCCCGAAACCGAACTGGTGCTGCCGGAGTCGCCTCCTCAGGAGGCGACTCCGGCGGAGGGCGCCGCCGAGCGGAAGCGCCGGCGCTGGCTGGCGCGATACGTCGCTCGGCGTCTGCTGATCCTCATCCCCCTGGTGTTCCTCGTCAGCGTTGCTGCGTTCACGTTGACGCACGCGGCACCCGGTGGACCGATCGCCACGCTCCTCGAGAACGCACCCACCTCACCAGAGCAGATCGAGGCGATCAAGGAGAAGTACAAGCTCGGCGATCCGTTGCCAGTGCAGTACTGGGACTGGATCTCTGGTGTGGCCCAGGGTGACTTCGGACGCTCGATCCTCACGAACGAGACCGTGCTCAACGAGATCACATCCAGGCTCTGGGTGACCCTGAGCTTGAACATCGCCGGCATCGCACTTGCGATCCTCGTCGGCGTCCCACTCGGTGTGCTTGCAGCGCTCCGGCGTGGACGGTTCCTGGATCGGGCGCTCGTCACGATCAGCGTCTTCTTCATGAGTACGCCGGTCTTTGCGCTCGGCCTGTTCGCGCTCTACCTCTTCGGTTTCCGGGCCGGCCTGTTTCCCCTCTTCGGGCCGGGCGAGGGCCTCGTCGACCGGATCCACCATCTCGCGCTCCCCGCCATCGTCCTCGGCCTCGCCGGGATGGGCTTCACGATGCGGCTGACCCGCGCTGCGATGCTCGAGCAGTTCGACATGGACTACGTCGCGTTCGCGCGGGCGCGTGGACTCGGCAGCTTCCACGTTACCTCGCGGTACGCATTCCGGAACGCGCTGATCCCTGTCACGACCGCCGCCGGCCTGTTGTTCACCGGCCTGCTCACGGGCTCCGTACTCGTCGAGACGGTCTTCGGGCTCCCGGGCCTCGGGACGTTGCTCGTTTCCGCCGTGACCGGCGGAGACTTCACCATGGTGCAAGGTCTGCTCCTCTTCATCGCGGCCTGGATCATCCTCGTCAACATCGCCGTCGACGTCCTCTACGTCTTCATCGACCCGCGCGTAGAGTTCGACAAGGCCAGGGGCTGATGGTCGCCCCCGCCTCCGACGCGACCACCACGAAGTGGTTCGTTCGCAGGATCAGCCTGCGCCGGGTTCCCCCGATCTTCATGACGATGTCCGTCATCGTCGTCGGCCTCATCGTGTTTCTCGCGATCTTCGGTTCGTTGATCGAGCCGAACGATCCGTTCCAGCAAGACCTGCTCGACACGAGCGCGCCTCCCTCGCCGGAGCACTGGCTCGGAACCGACCCGCTCGGCCGCGACATCCTCTCCCGGATCATCGCCGGCGCCGACTCCGCCATCATCGGCCCATTCATCGTCGCCTTCACCGGTCTTCTCGCGGGCAGCGGATTCGGGATCCTCTCCGGATACATGGGCGGCACGGCCGACATGGTCATTCAGCGTCTCGTCGACTTCATGTTCGCACTACCAGGCCTGCTGATCGCGATCGTGATCGTGGGAGTCGTCGGTGGGGGCTACTGGCTGGCGGTGCTCGTGCTCAGCATTCTCAACGTCGCAGGCGGGGTACGACTCATCAGGGGCGCTGCCCTGGAGCAGCGTGCTCTGCCATACGTGGAGGCCGCGCGCACGCTCGGCGTGCCGCGCTGGCGCATCATGTACCTCCATATTTGGCGCAACATCTCGCCGATCGTGTTCGCCAACGCGGCGCTCGACTTTGCGCTCGCCCTTGTTGCGCTCTCGAGCCTCTCCTACCTCGGCCTCGGCAGCCAGCCCGGCGAAGCGGAGTGGGGCCGCATGCTCTCCGAGAACCAGTCGCTCCTGTTCTCGAATCCAGCAGGAGTGCTCGCGCCTGCACTCGCGATCGTCTTCTTCGCGACGTCGGTGACGATCATCGGAGACTGGATCTACGACCGGTTCTCCTACGGCGGACGGACCGGGCGCTAGTGGCCACACGCGACTCATCGCTCCTCGACGTCCGGGGCCTCGAGCTCGAGGTCGTCGCCGGCGCCATGCGGAAGACTCTGGTCGCCGGCGTCGACCTGCGACTCGAGCGAGGCGAGACGATCGCCATTGTCGGGGAGTCCGGCAGCGGCAAGTCCCTCAGCGCCCGTGCGATCGTCGGGCTGCTCCCGACGGGCGTCGTCGCCCGCGCGGGCCAGGTCATCTTCGACGGGCGCGACATGCTTCAGGAGAGCCCCCGCGAGGTTGCGCGGGTGCGCGGGAGCAGCATCTCCATGATCTTCCAGGACCCGTTCACCATGCTCAACCCGCTTCTGCGCTGCTCGAAGCACATCGAGGAAGTGCTGAAGATCCGCGTGGACAATCCGATCACCAACCGGGCCGAGGCGAGGCGCGAAGCGCTCGCCCGCCTCGTCGAGGTCGGCATCACCGACCCGACGGCAGCGGATCGGTACCCGTTCCAGCTCTCGGGCGGGATGAGGCAACGCGTCGGCCTTGCCGCCGCGCTCGCTGGTGACCCGGCTGTCCTGATCGCGGACGAGCCGTCGACCGCACTCGACGTGACGACCCAGGCAGAGATCCTCGACCTGCTCAAGGACGTCCAGCAGAAGCGCGGGATGGGCCTCATTCTCATCACCCATGACCTTCGGGTCGCGTTCTCGGTCGCGCACCGCGTGTACGTTCTCTACGCCGGGTCGCTCGTCGAGGTCAGCACCTCGGCCGCGCTCGAGCATGAGCCGCTCCATCCCTACACGCTCGGGCTGCTGCTCTCGGAGCCCGCTGCCGATCGGCGCCTCGACCGCCTCGTCGCGATCGATGGCTCGGTGCCGGGGCCGGACGAGGTCGCCGAGAGGTGCAGCTTCGCCTCCCGGTGCGAGTGGGTCACCGATGCGTGCCTCGCCGGTAAGCCGACCCTGAGCACGCTCGAGGGCGAGCGCGAGACCGCTTGTGTTCGGATCGGCGAGATCCGGAGCGAGATGAGTGCCGCACATCTCGGCGCCAAGCGCCTGGTGGTCGTGACGCCGCTCGAGCACCGAACGCGCGACGAGAACGCGATTCTCCGCGCGACGGGTGTGAGCAAGGTTTTCGTCGGGCGGGCGGGGAACGAAGTGCATGCGCTGAGAAATGTCTCCATCGAGGTCGGCCTGAACGAGAGCGTCGGCCTCGTCGGCGAATCGGGCTCCGGGAAGACGACGTTCGGCCGTTGTGTGGTTGGCCTCGAAACGGCGACGTCGGGCATGATCGACGTCGGCGGCATTCGCTCCGAGGACTACAGCACGCTCACCCGTGAGCAGCGAACTGCGATCCGGAAAACGGTGCAGATCGTCTTTCAGGATCCGTATTCGTCGCTCGATCGCACCGAGACGGTTGGAGCGGCCCTTCGCGAGGCACTCGTTGTGAACGGCTTTCCCCGCGACGGTGTGAAGCGGCGCATCGCAGAGTTGCTCGAGCTCGTGGGTCTTCCGGCCGGGTACGCGAGGCGACGCCCGGCCGCGCTTTCGGGTGGCGAACGCCAGCGGGTGTCGATCGCGAGAACGCTCGTCGTCGAGCCGAAGCTGATTGTGTGTGACGAGCCGGTCTCGGCGCTCGACGTCTCCGTGCAGGCACAGATCCTGAACCTGTTCCGCGATCTCAAGGACGAGTTCGGGCTCAGCTACCTCTTCGTCACGCATGACCTTGCCGTCGTTCGTCAGGTCGCGGATCGCGTCTACGTCCTCTACCAGGGAGCGGTCGTCGAGGAAGGTCCGACGGAACAGGTTCTCGATCGGCCGCAGCACGATTACACGCGACGCCTGATCGCCTCGATCCCACGATCCGCGGTCTGACGTGCGACACGCGGAGACAGGGAATGTCGGCCTCGACGGTCCGATCGTGACCCGGCTTGGGCTCGGTGCATCTGCGATCGGAGGCCTCTTCGAGCCGGTCAGCGACGCGGACGGCGAAGCTGTAGTTCGATCCGCGCTCGGCTTCGGGATGCGCTATGCCGACACGGCGCCGCTCTACGGCCTCGGAGCCTCGGAGCGCCGGATCGGTACCGCGCTTGCCGGGAGGCCGCGCGACTCGTTCACCATCTCGACCAAGGTGGGCCGACTCGTGCGCCACGAGCCGTCGACCTACGAGTCCCTACCCGAGGGCATGTGGCATGTTCCGGACGCGCTGAAGCCGGTTTTGGACTACAGCCGCGACGGCATCAGGCGCTCGCTCTCGGAGAGCCTCGAGCGACTTGGGCTCGATCGCGTCGACATCGCGTTCGTCCACGACCCGGACGAGGTCGTCGACCAAGCGATTGGCGAGGCGTTACCGGCGCTCGCGGAGTTACGCGACGAGGGTGCTGTCAGGGCGATCGGTGTGGGGATGTCGGACACTGTTGCGCTGGCGCGAATCGTCCGGTCGTATCCGATCGACTGCGTGCTCGTCGCCGGTCGATTCACGCTCCTCGATCAGTCCGCGCTCACTGACCTTCTCCCGTTGTGCGTCGATGCGAACGTGAGCGTGATCGTGGGAGGGGCTTTCAACAGCGGCATTCTTGCGGACCCCTCACCGGGCGCACGCTTCGACTACGCGCCCGCCGAGCCTGCGTTGGTCGACCGAGCCCGCCGGATCGCCGCCGTGTGCACCGAGCACGGTGTCCCCCTTCCTGCCGCCGCGCTGCAGTTCGGGCTCAGGCACCCGGCTGTGCAGACCGTGCTCACAGGAGTCCGGTCCGTCGCCGAGCTGGCGACGAATGTCGAGTACTTCGACCTGGAGATCCACGAGGATCTCTGGTCCGAGCTTTCGTCGCTGGCCTTGATCCCGCTGACGACGCCGCTTCGCGAGGAGGCGCGCGCATGAGAGGGATCCGCGTCAGGACGGGGCTCGCGCGCCGGAGCCTGCCCTATATTCCCGGGCAGCCTGCGATGCACGACATCTCGACCACGCTCGTCGAACACGTACCAGGGACTCGAAGTCCGGAAACCGGAGAGAGAAGATGAAGGTGTCAACAGCCATTACCGGCAAAGATTCAGGTGGTCGCGGAAATCTGACCGATCAGGCCTACGAGCACGTCCGTGGCGCCATCCTGCAGGGCGATCTCCCGGTCGGGACGATTCTCGCCGAGTCGAGCATCGCCGACCAGCTGGGTATCTCGAAGACGCCGGTGCGCCAGGCCCTGCAGCTGCTGCGCACCGAGGGCCTGCTCGAGGTCGGCCCGCGCCGGCAGCTCGTCGTGAGGGAGTTCTCTGTCGACCATCGCAACGAGATTCTCAGGATCCGCGAGGCGCTCGAGGAGATTGCAGTCGAGACCGCCTGTCGCGTCATGTCGCTCGAGGAGATCGACGTTCTCCGCCTCACGATCATGCGCCAGCGACGAGCGGCCGACGCCCATGCCGAGGGGGCGTTTCTCGTGCTCGATGAGGAGTTCCACATCCTTATCGCGGCCGGAGCGAAGCTCCCCATGGTCGCCCGGCTACTCGATCAGATGCGTGGATTCGCACGGTTGATGCGGCTCGGTCGGTCCCAGCCGCCGGAGCATCTCCAGGACATCGTGGTCGAGCACACGCGGATCGTCGACGCGCTCGAGAGCCGCGACGTCGACTCGGCGCTCGCGGCCCTCCATGCTCACCTTCATCACTGGGACTATCTCCTCGCGCCGACCGAGGCCGCTGGAGCCGACGCCGGATGAAGATCGCCCGGATCGATGTCTATGGGTATGACCTGAGCTACATTCACGGCCGGTACGTGATGTCGGGCGGTCGCGTGATCGAGACGCTGCCGAGCACGGTTGTTCGTATCACCACCGACGATGGAATCGAGGGGTTCGGCGAAGTGTGCCCGCTCGGCCCGGCGTATCTCCCGTCCCACGGCGCAGGCGCCCGTGCCGCACTCGGCGAGTTGGCTCCAGCGGTCGTCGGGCTGTCGGTGGGCAGCATCGGCGCGATCAACGCCGCAATGGATCGGGCCCTGATGGGCCACGGCTACGCGAAGAGCGCCATCGATACGGCGTGCTGGGATGCGCTCGGGCGCTCGGTCGGCCTTCCCGTCTGCGACCTGCTCGGTGGCAGGGTGTCAGACACCTTCCCGCTCTACTTCGCAGTACCGCTCGGCTCGGCCGAGGAGATGACCGCGTACGTGCAGGCTCGGCGCGAGGAGGGAATTCATCGGTTCCAGCTCAAGATCGGAGCCGATCCCTACGAGGACGCCGCGCGGACGCGGAGCGTCGTCGAAGCGACCGGGCCTGAGGACATCATTGTCGCCGACGCGAACGGCGGTTGGCGCCTACAGGACGCGGTCGTCGTGGCCCGCGCGATCGACGGCCTCGAGCGCGTGTTCTTCGAGCAGCCGTGCCCGACGCTCGAGGAGTGTCTCATCGTGCGGCAGCGGACGACTCTGCCGATGGTGCTCGACGAGTGCATCCGCGACGTCCAGTCGCTCCTGCGCGCCTACGAGGCGAAGGCGATGGAGGCATTCAACCTGAAGATCTCCAAGGTCGGCGGCCTCACCCAGGCGAAGCTGATGCGTGATCTCGCGGTTGCGCTCGGCCTGCGCGTGACGATCGAGGACGCTTGGGGTGGCGACATCGTCACCGCGGCCGTTTCGCATCTCGCGGCAAGCACACCACCCGAGACGCTCTTCACGGTCTCGTTCATGAACGACTGGACCAACGAGCATGTTGCGGGCTACGAGCCCAGGTCGCAGGCGGGCTTCGGCTCGGCGCCAACGCGCCCTGGCCTCGGGATCGACGTTGACGTCGCGGCACTCGGCGCGCCGCTCTTCTCGGTCTGACCGACCCGATCGACCGTTAGCGACGCCAGGCTGCGCCGTTCGGGAATCGGTACTGCTCGAGCGACTCCGGGAGGATGTCCGCGCTGTAGCCCGGGGCCTCGGGCACCACGTACGCGGCGTTGTGGATCCGGACGGGCTCGATGAAGTGCTCGTGGAGGAGGTCAACGTATTCTACGACGCGATCAGTGACGTCGGGCGCCACCGCCACCGCGTCGAACAGCGCGAGATGCTGGACGTACTCGCAAAGGCCGACGCCGCCGGCGTGGGGGCAGACCGTGACGCCGCGCTTGGCCGCCATGAACAGGACCGAGAGCACCTCGTTGACGCCGCCGAGCCGCGCCGCGTCGACCTGGCAATAGCGAATCGCGTCGGCCTGGAGCAACTGCTTGAACATGATGCGGTTGTGGACGTGCTCCCCCGTTGCAACGCCGATCGGATCGATCGCACGCGCGATCCGCGCATGCCCGAGGATGTCGTCGGGACTCGTCGGCTCCTCCATCCAGAGCGGGTTGAACGAGGCCAGTTCGAGCGTGCGCTCGATCGCGTCGTCGACGTTCCACACCTGGTTCGCGTCCATCATCAGGAATCGCTCATCACCGATCTCGCCACGGAGGATCGCCGCGCGCCTCACGTCATCGCCGCGATCGGCGCCGACCTTCATCTTCAGGTGCGTCCACCCGTCGGCCACCGCCTCACGGCAGAGCGCGCGCAGCTTGTCGTCGTCGTAGCCCAACCAGCCAGCTGACGTCGTGTAAGCGGGCAGGCCACGCTTGATGAGCTCCTGCTCGCGCTCGGGCCGACGAGCCCGTGTCGCCTGCAGACGGTCGACCACCCAGGCGGAGGTAATCTCGTCACTTATGTAGCGGTAGTCGATGCACGACGCGAGCTCCTCGGGGCTCATGTCGCAGAGCACGCGCCAGAGCGGCTTGGCCTCGCGCTTCGCGCGGAGATCCCAAACCGCGTTGACGACCGCGGCCGTCGCGAGGTGGATCACGCCCTTTTCGGGACCAATCCAGCGGAGCTGGCTATCGCCGGTGATCTTCCTCCAGAAGCCTCCGAGATCGTCGAGGACGCAGCTGACGGAGCTGCCGACCAGAAGCGGCGCGAGCGCATGCACAGCAGCGACGCAGATCTCGTTACCGCGACCGATCGTGAACGTGAAGCCGTGACCCTCGAGTCCGTCGTCCGCATCGGTTCGGAGCACGACATAGGTCGCCGAATAGTCGGGCTCCGGGTTCATGGCGTCCGAGCCGTCCAGGTGAAGCGACGTGGGGAAGCGAAGATCGGTGACGTCCACTGCGACGAATCTCGCGTTGTCGATCGCGGTCACCGTCACACTCCCGCGAAGGCGCTGAAGCCGCCGTCGACAGGGACGACCACGCCGGTGACGAAGCGGGCGCCGTCCGAGGCGAGCCAGACCACGGTCGAGACGAGCTCTTCGGGCTCGCCGAACCGCGCGAGCGGCGTTCGCTCGATGATTGTCCTACCTCGAGGAGTGAGGTCGCCGTCATCGCCGATAAGGAGCATGCGATTCTGGTCGCCGACCACGAAGCCGGGCGCAATCGCGTTCACGCGGATATCCGCCCCTCGCCGGGCCAGCTCGACGGCGAACCAACGCGTGATGCTCTCAACGGCGGCTTTGGCCGCCCCGTAGCCGCCGACTCTCGTGATCGCGCTGGTCGCCGCCATCGAGGAGACGTTGACGATGGAGCAGCCGGCGGCCGGTCGCATTGCCGCACCGAAGACGCGAATCGGGAGTAGCGTCCCCAGGAGGTTGAGATCGACGACGTCGCGGTACGCCTCGATTGGCACGTCGAATGCCGAGGCACCGTCAGGCACCGTCGCCGCAGCGATGTTCCCTCCGGCGCAGTTGACGAGGATGTCGATCGAGCCGAATCGCGACACGATCGCATCACGTGCTGCTTCGAGCGCGGCCTCGTCGAGCACGTCAGCGCCGATGCCAATCGCGTCGTGGCCGCTCTCACCCAGGCGACGGACCGTGTCGTCGACACGTTCAACCGTGCGCGCGAGCACGCCGACTCGCGCGCCTGCCTGCGCGAGGCCTTCGGCAAGCGCGGATCCGATCGCCCCGCTCCCGCCGGTGACGAGAGCGACTCGCCCTTCGAGAGAGAAGAGGTCGGTTGCCATTCTCGTTCGCACCTAGCCGATCAGGACAGCGCGGATCGGAGAGCCGGAGCCGCCACGAATGCGCAGGGGCAGACCGAGGAAGACACCACGCGTCGGGGCCGCACCCAGCCCGACCAGGCCTTCGAAGAGGAGGATCTCGTTCGGCAAGAAGGCCCGATTGTGCCCGACGGCCGAGGTGATCGTTCCGTCCACGACCGCGGCGTCGCACGTGGCGGTGTCGGACCCGACCCCGATCACGCCGCGATCCGCAAGATAATCGCAGGCATCCGCGGCGAGGCCGGGTGCATTCCTGATCCACCACAGCCGCTCGTCGACATCATCGCTCTCGGGGTGAAAGTGGCGATCCCAGCCGAACTGGATGAGCGCTATATCGCCGGCAGCAGGCTCGAAACCGTCGCGCGCCTCGACCTCCTCGAGCGTCGCTCGCGACACGAGGTCGCCAGGCCCTGGAGCATGTCGGCCAAGGTCGTATTTCACGTACGGCGCAATGAACCGGTCGACGGGGTAAAGGTCGATCGTGCGGCCGCCGAGGGTCGCGACGGCGTGAGCGGGCGCGTCGACGTGTGAGCCGATGTGCTCGCCGAGCGAGAGCCGCTGGAGGAAGTACCCGTCACGCTCGTGAGTTCGTGCTTCGGCGTCGATTTCGAGCGAGGGGTGACCAGGGAAGAGGGGCAGCCGTTCGTCGATCACCGGTGAGACGTCGTAGAACGTTGCGGTGCTGAGCGCGTCTGTCAGCGAGGTCACGGCCGAACGACCGCACGCACGGCACCGAGGGTGCCGTCCTTCGCTGCAGCGAACGCCGCCCCGACGTCGTCGAGGGAGAAGGCCTCGACGAGCGCGTCTTCGGGGAGTGCGCCGAGGAGACCGTCTGCGAGCATGTTCATGCCCTCGACGAGATCACCCTTGTCGTACATGAGAACGCCGACGAGCGATCGGTCGCCGCGCTGTAACGTCAGCCCGTCGATCTGGACGGTTGCCGGTGCGTTGCCGACGACGACGGCGCGGCCGCCCTTGCGTGTCGCAGCAAGCGAGGCATTGATCGTCGCCTCGGAGCCCACGCACTCGAATACGATGTCTGCGCCCTCGGGGCGGATCCTGTCGGACACGGCATCCGCAATGGACGTGATGCTGGTATCAAACGTCTCCAGGCCAAGCGCCTCGGCCCGGCTCCTGCGGGCCGCGGAAGGCTCGCCGAGAATGATCCCTTCGAGCCCACGCGCGCGGGCGACGAGTGCCGTGAACAGGCCGATGGCTCCGCCTCCGAGCACGACGGCACGCTCGCCAGGCTCGACCTGGGCGCGCCCGACCGCGTGAACGCCCACACCGAGCGGCTCGATCAGGACGCGTTGATGCTCGGGGACCGCGTCGGGGACGACGATCAGGTTCTCCTCTGGGATCAGGACGTGCTCGGCAAGTCCGCCGGGAAGTTGGCCACCGAAGAAACGCATGTCGGCGCAGAGCTGTGGCTGCAGGCGAAGACAGTGGAAGCACGCGCCGCACCCGACCGCCGGGAAGACGACAACGGGCGTGTCGATGCCGATCCCGTTCGTGCCGGCTCCGAGCTCGTCGACGGTTCCGTAGATCTCGTGGCCGATGAGGAGCGGTGGGCGGAGGAACGCGTGGGTGCCGGCCCACATCTTCAGATCCGACCCGCAAACCCCGCAATCGTGGACGCGCACGCGCACCTCACCCGTGCCGGGCACGGGGATCGAGCCAGAGCCGACCGCGAAATGCCTCGGCGCCTCGAGCATCGCATACCGACCGTCGGCCATCAATCCTCCAGAACTGAACGCTCGCTAGGGCAAGGAAGTGAGTAATTCTTCATGGCAAAGAGTATTTTTCTGCTTCAAAAGAGTACTATACCGTCGGATCCGCTATTTGGGGACGGTCTGCGAGGCGGTGGAGGATCTCGCCGGCCCGCGGAACAACGAAAACGCCCTCACGATCGGCCCAGGCGGCGAGGTCGATCGACCGGTGATCGCGCCACGCGAGGCCGACGCTCTCGCACTCCGCGCGGGGGATTCCGGTGGCGAGCGTGACGGTGATCCGGCAGTTCTCGACGTCGCGTGCTGCGTCGTAGGTTCCGAGCCCCCGAACGTGTGCACCATGTGCAAGCACGCCGAGGGGTACGTCGGCCAGATCGGCAGCGTGGGTGAGGAAAAAGTCGCGACAGTGGTAGCCGGCGCGGGCAATCGCCTTGCCGTGCGTCTCCGAGAACGATCTGACATGCGGTGCGAACAGGATCAACTCACCGCCGTCGCGGACGACCGGCTCGAGCTTGTAGACCCCCTTGCCGGCTGTCCACAGGTCGGCGTACATCGATGGCACAACCGAGACCACCGTGTCGTAGGGGTGGGGCACGGTCGTGATGTGTACCGCGGCCGAGAGGTGAGCGGCCGCGGCCCACGCCTCCTCGCAGCTCCCGAGGTACAGCCCGTGGAGGCCGGCATCACGCGTGCGAACGACCATGGCCGCGCAGCGGCGCTCGGCGGGAACGAGGGCTGCCGCGCGGTCGATCAGCTTGCGTACAGGGGTGACGCCCCTGGCGCCGATCATCTCGGACGCGGTGATCAGCGCGCCGAGCCAGTGCGAGGCGTCGATCAGCTCCGGCGCGGAGACGCCCGGGAAGAAGTACTTGTTCCCACCCGAGAAGCCCACGACTTCGTGGGGAAAGACGGGGCCGACGACGATCGCGACATCGCACTCGAGGAGGAGGCGATTGACGCGCACAGGCACTGCGGTCGACATCTGCCCATCGCTCAGGTCCCGCATCTCCTCCGCCGAGATCTCCCCGAGCGAGATGAACGTCGACGGGTCGGCCCACGCGTGGTTGTGAACACGGTGGGCGGCCAGCGTCTGCGGATCTGCCGAGGGAAGACCGAGATGGCGGGCGATCGCGTCCGGTGTCATCGGCTGATGGGTACCGAGCGCGATCAACCAGTCGAGGGAGGCGACCACGCCGGTAAGTCGCTCGCGGAGTGCTGCATAGAGGAGAGCCATCGGGGCGGTGCGGGTTCCGTCCGGCACGAGGCAGACGACGCGCTTGCCGTCCAGCTCCCAGCGGGCGAGGCCGTCGTCGAGCAGTCGTTCGATCTCCCAGGGCGTGAGGACGCCGTCTGCCCGACCGGCGCCGACGACGGCGGGGTCGACCGCCGTGCTCACGCTGTTCGTCCGCCGCCGACGAGCGGCAGGAGCCGGTCTCCGATCAGCGCGATCGCATCGAGGTCGCGGTGATCGAGGTGCTGCAGAAAGACGCGTTGAACGCCGGCCTCGCGGTATGCCTCGATCTGCTCTGCCACCTCGGCGGTCGTGCCGACGAGCCATTGCGGCTTGGACGCGATTACTGCGTCCGCGTCGCGGGTCTCGCCGAGGATGCGCAGGAGCGCCTCGAGGCGGCGGTCGACCTCGGCTCGATCATCTCCGATCACGCAGGCGGTCATCACCGAGAGCGGCAACGAGTCAGGATCGCGGCCGGCGTCGGTACACGCACGATCGAGGCCGGCGCGGCGCTCCGCGCACTGGGCCGGCGTCGCACCCGGGGTGTTGTATTCCTGTGCGAACCGTGCTGCGAGCGCCGCCGAGCGTGGCCGTGCGCTGCCCCCGAGGACGAGGGGTGGGTGGGGGAGCTGCACCGGCCGGGGCAGCGCTGTTTGGTCGGTAAGAGTGTAGTGCTCGCCGGCAAAGCCGAACCCCGTTTCAGTCCAGGATCGCACCACGATCGCGACCTGCTCGGCGAAGAGATCGAACCGGTGCTGCACGCTCGGGAAAGGGAACCCCTGGCGCCGGTGCTCGAGCTCGTACCAGCCGGCGCCCATCCCGAGTTCGGCCCTGCCGCCGGAGATATGGTCGACCGTGGTCGCCATGCGGGCAAGCACGCTCGGGTGGCGGAACGTCGCGGGCGAGACCATGGTCCCGAGCCGGATTCGAGCTGTCGTCGCGGCGAGCCCGGCGAGCGTCGCCCAGGCGTCGAGCGATCCCCTGCCCTCGCCGAGAATCGCCGCGTAGTGGTCGGAGCGGAACAGGCTCTCGATCCCGTGGGCCTCGGCCGTGTGCGCGATCGCGAGCCACTCGTCCCACGTCACCCCTTCCTGGCCTTCGATCATGAGTGCGATGCGCATGCCGTTTCCCTGTCAGTTGTCGTGCCAGCCGGCCCGCTTGGCCCCGGCTCGTGGCGATTCTCGGGTGCCCGTCCGCTCGCGAGGGCAACTCTCGGTGATCATGCCGATCGGGATCGGCGGTCGGTGCGGGTCGGGTTCTGTGGTTTGCACGAACAGTGGTGCCGAGAGAAGTATACTCTGGCTCGTGAAAGATTTTATTCAAAGCTCCGTATTCCCGAGATGACGACACCAGCACCTGTTCCCTCGGCCGACGAACTCGTCGGGCGCCGCCGCCGGCTCGCCGATCTCGTCCGCGCTGCGGTGCCGGACGCGTATGGGCCGTCACTGACGGCAGGCTGGGCGCCGGATGACACCGATCCGTTCGGGCCTGTTCTCATGCTCGTGCGCGGGGCGCCTCCTTCGACCTCCACCTTCCGTCAGAGCAACGACTTCTACTACCTCACCGGGCTCGAGGTGCCGAACGCGTACGTCGAGATCGACACGCGCGACGGGCGCTCGACGGTGTATCTCCCGCATCGCAACCTCGCCGGCGAGCGGAGTGGCGGCACGCGGCTCTGCGCCGAGGATGTCGAAGGGGTGCGTGCGTTGACGGGGGCCGACGACGTGCGGCCACTCGAGGATCTTCCGACCACGTTCGGTCGTCGGATCAAGCGGCGCGTGAGCCCGGTCGTGTTCACACCTCTCGCGCCGGCCGAGGGTCGGCGCGGCACGCGGGACGGTGATCTCGACGCTGCAGCGGAGGAGCTTGTAGACCCCTTTGCAACGTCCGCGTCGCGCGAGGCGGCCTTCGCCGATGCTCTACGGGCGCGGTTCCCGACCCTCGAGATTCGCGACGCAAGCCCGTTCCTCGATGAGCTCCGGACGATCAAGAGCGCGTCCGAGCTTGCGCTGATGCGCGAGGCGGGACGGCTCTCGGGCCTCGGTGTCCTGGAAGCGATGCGCTCGACAGCCCCGGGCGTGATGGAATACGAGCTGGGTGCCCTGGCGGAGTTCGTCTTCCTGCGCGGCGGCGCCTTCGGCAGCGCCTACGAGCAGATCGTCGCTGCCGGCGAGAACATCTGGTACGGCCATTACGGTGCGAAGTCAGCGAAGCTCGAGGCCAGCCAGCTCGTGCTCATGGATGCCGCACCTGACTACCGCTACTACGCGAGCGACATCGGGCGCATGTGGCCGGTCACCGGTGCGTGGGATCCGTGGCAGCTCGAGCTCTATGGTTTCATCGTGCGCTACCACGTCGAGCTGCTCGAGCGAATCCGTCCGGGAGTGACCAACGTCGACGTGCTCGATGGGGCGGCAGACGCGATGCGCGGAGTCATCGACAGGACGGCGTTTTCGAAGCCGATCTACGAGGAGGCAGCGCGGAAGAGCCTGGACTTTCCCTATCACCTCTCACACCCGGTCGGGATGTCGGTACATGACGTCGGGGAGTATCGCGGCGCACCGTTCGTCCCGGGGCAGGTGCTGACGGTCGATCCGATGCTCTGGGTTCCGGAAGAGCGCCTTTACATCCGCGTCGAGGACACCGTCGCCGTCACCGACGATGGGATCGAGAACTTCACCGGCGCCGTTCCTTTCCTCCCGGACCAGATCACAGCCGTCATGAGCGAGCCCGGACTACTCCAGACGTTCGCGCCGCGGTGACGGACAGAAACCGTCACCGGCTCTGGTTCGAGACGCCCGCCCCGCGTTGGCTCGCGTCGCTCCCTGTCGGGAACGGGCGCCTCGGCGCGACGGTGTTCGGCCGGGTTTACAAGGAGACGATGATCTTCAACGAGGACAGCGTCTGGACGCGTTGGCCCGACGATCGGCACAACCCTGACGCGTTGAAGGCTCTGCCGGAGGTACGCCGGCTCCTGATGAGCGGCAGGATCGAGGAGGCTCACACGTTGGCCGAGCTTTCGATGTTCGGGACGCCGCATCGCCAGGCGAGCTACCAGGTGCTCGGAGACATGACGCTCCTCTTCGGGGGCCATCATGAGGAGCTCGTGACCGGCTACCGCCGCGCACTCGACCTCGACGACGGCATTGCCTCGGTCGAGTACGAGCTCGACGGAGTCCACTTCAAGCGCGAGGTTTTCGCGAGCGTGCCGGACGACGTCGTCGTACTGCGCTTCGAGGCGTCGGCGCAGGGGATGATCGAGCTTGGCTCGCACTACTACCGCCGCTACGACGCCTTCGAGCGGATCGAGGGTAACGATCACGTTGCGGGAGGAGCAATCGGTGCGCGGGGGACGCGGTTTCACACCCGCGCGAGAGTACTCGCCGACGGCGGAGCGGTGGAGGTGCTCGGCGATCACATCTCGGTGCGCGAGGCAGACGCGGTTACGATCATCGTCGGCGCCGCGACCGACTTCGCGAGCGACGATCCGGAAGCGGCCTGCGTGGAGGCGCTTTCGTCGGCGGCCGCGCGCTCGTACGAGGAGCTGCGCGCGCGGCACGTCGCGGATCACCGGCCGCCTATGCGGCGCGTTCGCCTCGAGCTGCGAGGCCCCGCTGATGCCGAGCTGGAGGTACTACCCACCGACGAGCGGCTCCATCGCGTCGTCGCCGGAGGGCTCGATCCTGGCCTCGTGTCGCTCCACTTCCAGTTCGGGCGCTACCTTCTCCTCGGCTCGAGTCGCCCCGGAACGCAGCCCGCGAACCTCCAGGGGATCTGGAACGACAGCTACCAGCCGGCCTGGGACAGCAAGTTCACGATCAACATCAATACCCAGATGAATTACTGGCCGGCCGAGGTTGCAAACCTGCCAGAGTGCCACCTGCCGCTCTTCGACCTGATCGACCGACTGCGGGTCACCGGGGCTCGCACCGCCGAGGTGCACTACGGCTGCGGCGGATACGTCGCCCACCACAACACTGACCTCTGGGCCGACACTGCCACGCTTGACAACGTCTTCTGCGGCCTCTGGCCCGCCGGGGCTGCCTGGCTCGCCCACCACCTCTGGGAGCGCTACGCGTTCGACCTCGATGAGGCCTTCCTCCGGGAGCGGGCCTATCCGGGCATGAAGGAAGCGGCGCGCTTCGTGCTCGACTTCATGGTTGAGGATCCGGAGACCGGGGAGCTGCTGTTCGGGCCGTCGTTGTCGCCGGAGGCGCAGTACAGGGACTCGAACGGGCTCCGCTCTGGACTCTGCATGAGCCCGGCCGGCGATACGCAGATCATCAGGGGCCTCTTCGAGCGCTGCCTCGAGGCAGCCACAATTCTCGGCATCGACGATGAGTTCGCCGCCGAGGTCGCCGCCACGCTGCCGCACCTCCCCGCGATGCGCATCGGAAGCCGTGGGGAGCTGCAAGAGTGGCGGGAGGACTACGCCGAATGGGAACCGGGACACCGCCACGTCTCCCACCTTTTTGCGGTCTACCCGGATGCGCAGATCACGCTGCGCTCGACTCCCGAACTTGCCGCGGCGGCGCGACGGGCGCTCGAGCTCCGCATCGATGCCGTCTCGGATCGTCCGCACGGCGGCTGGAGCGTCGCCTGGCTGTCGCTTCTCTGGGCTCGCCTCCATGAGGGCGCCGAGGCGCACGAGCAGCTGATCCGGGTACTCCGCAAGAGCACGGATCTCAGCCTGCTCGACCTCTCGCCGCCCGGCGGCACGAACCCGCTCACCGTCTTCCAGATCGACGGCAACCTCGGGGCCGTCGCGGCGGTGTGCGAGATGCTCGTACAGTCGCACGATGGAATCGAGCTGCTCCCAGCGTTGCCGCCCGAGTGGCCCTCCGGGAGCGTTTCCGGCTTGCGACTTCGCGGCGCCTTCGAGGTCGATATCGCATGGCACGACGGCCGGCTGCAACACGCTCGTGTCCGATCGACCGCAGGCGCTCCCTGCGTACTTCGGAGCTCTGAACCTCTTGTGATCTCGCGGGTCGGTGCGGGCGTCGCCGTCGTCGAGGAGGACGGGCTGATCCGATTCGACACCGAGCCCGGCGCGGTATTCGAGATCTCCCCTCACCAACATCCACCCCGAACGGAGGCTGAACCGGAATGAAGCCGTACTGGCAAGGCGTCTTCCCCGCCGTGACCACCCAGATGCACCGCGACGGGTCGATCGACCTCGAGTCGACCGCCCGTCATCTCGAGGTTTTGATCGACTCCGGTGTAGGGGGACTCGTGATGTGCGGCTCTCTCGGTGAGAACCAGTCGCTCGGCGGTGACGAGAAGCGGGCTGTCGTCGAGGCAGCGGTGAGCGTCGTCGCCGGGCGCATTCCGGTGCTCGGTGGTGTGGCCGAGACAAGCTCGCGCGCGGCCTGTCGCTACGTCAAAGACTGTCGCGCCGTGGGGGCGGACGGCTTCATGGTCATGCCCGCGATGGCCTACCGTGGAGACGAGCGAGAGGTGCTTGGCCATCTTCGCGCGGTCGCGAAGGCGACAGACGCGCCGCTGATGATCTACAACAATCCGATCGCCTACGCGAACGACGTCACTCCGCGGATGTTCGCGAAGCTGGCCGAGATCGACACGATCGTCGCCCTGAAGGAGAGCTCGGACAACACCCGTCGGATCACTGATCTGCGGAACGAGGTGGGCGACCGCTTCGCCCTGTTCACGGGTGTCGACGACCTTGCACTCGAGAGTGCGGTGCTCGGGATCGACGGTTGGGTGGCGGGAATCGGTCTCGCGTTCCCCTACGAGAACCAGCTCCTCTGGGACCTGACCCGGGAGGGCAAGTGGGACGAGGCTCGTGCGCTCTATCGCTGGTACACGCCGCTCCTCCACCTGGACGTCAGCACGAAGCTGGTACAGAACATCAAGCTTGCGATGCAGGAGGAAGGACTCGGCAACGAGTGGGTCCGCGCTCCCCGGCTTCAGCTCGTGGGAGCTGAGCGGACTCGGGTCATCGGGATCATCCGCGAGGGAATCGCCACACGGCCGAAGCTCCTGGGGAGAAAGCGTGCGGCGAAGTCTCCCGGCACGCGTCGGAGCTAGACAATGACCGTGGTAGAGGCGCACCGACCAAATGTCGTCATCGTCGTGGCGGACGACATGGGCTACGGCGACCTCGGCCTCTTCAACGACGGTCGCAGCTCGACGCCCCACCTCAACGCGATCGCCGCGGAGGGAGTCTGTCTGGCGCAGCACTACTCGGGCTCGCCCGTGTGCGCGCCCTCACGCGCCGCGCTCCTCACCGGACGCTACCCCCACCGCACCGGTGCGATCGACACGCTGCAGGGTCGGGGGCTCGACCGGATTGCTCTGTCCGAGACCACGATCGCCGACCTCTTCCGATCGGCGGGATATCGAACAGGGCTCGTCGGGAAGTGGCACAACGGCGCGCTCGATCCACGCTTCCACCCGAACGCCCGCGGCTTCGAGGAGTTTGTGGGCTTCTGCGGCGGGGGCTCCGACTACTACGATTACGCCCTCGATATCGACGGAGTCGAGGTCGAGGGCGACCGCCGCTACCTGACCGATGTGTTCACCGAGCACGCAGACGCGTTCGTCCGGCGGCATGCGGACGAGCCGTTCTTCCTCGTAGTCGCCTACAACGCCCCACACTTCCCGATGCAGGCGCCGGAGGAGATCGTCCAGCGATATACCGACGCGGGGGAGACGCTCGGCGCCGCGCTGACTTACGCGATGGTCGAGGTAATGGACGCGGGAATCGGCAGGATCGACGCGACGTTGCACGAGCTCGGCCTCGCCGACGACACGATCGTCCTATTCACGAGCGATAACGGCCCCTACCTCGGCGAGGTTCTCGGCGTCAGCCTCGACCGTTTCAACTACGGCTGGCGCGGGGCGAAGCACTACGTCTTCGAGGGCGGGATCCGTGTGCCGGCGATCGTCCGCTGGCCGGGCCGGGTCGAGCCCGGGCGAATCGAGGAGTCGATGGTGCACTTCACCGACTGGCTGCCGACCCTCGCGGCGGCCGCCGGCATCGACGTACCCAAAGCCCTGGACTTGGACGGGAGCGATGTGGGCGGGGTGCTCGCGGGCGAGGAGAGCGATGTAGTGGAGCAGCGGTTCTGGCAGTGCAACCGGTACGCGCCTCGGATCGAGGGCAATGCGGCGATGCGGGACGGCGACTGGAAGCTCGTGCGGCCCTCGATCGACTCGCTGATGAAGGTCACCGACGGGGATCGGCTGGTCGACAAGGCCCTCAACTTCCGCGGGCAGGACGCGATCAAGGAGGTCGACCGCTCGCCGCTCCCTGAGTTCGATCCGGGCGACCCGCCCGCGCCCCTGCTCTTCGATCTCGAGACCGACCCGTTCGAGCAGAACGATCTCGCCGCGAGCGAGCCCGACCGTGTTCTGGCCATGAGCGCGGCACTCGAGGAGTGGTTCGCCTCGGTCGAGGCAGACAGGGCGGGTAACGTCGACGATCGGCTGTTGTGACGCCACCGAACGTGATCCTCATCCAGGCCGACGACCATGGCACCCTCGACGCGGGGTGCTACGGCTCTGCCGACCTGCTTACGCCGGCGCTCGACGCGCTCGCGGCTCGCGGGACACGGTTTACGCAGGCCTACGGGCACACGGTGTGCTGCCCCTCACGCGCGGCACTCCTGACGGGTCGCTACCCACAACGATGTGGGATCAACGACTGGTGCTCGAACCATCCGTCGGACGAAAGGGGCGTGGGTGTAGCCTCGAACGCCGTCACGCTCGCCTCGATGCTGCGATCTCGTGGCTACCGGACAGGTCTCTTTGGCAAGTGGCACCTGGGATCCCGGCCAGGGAGTCGACCGCGCGACTGCGGCTTCGACGAATTCTTCGGGCACTTGGGAGGCTTTATCGACAACTACTCGCACCAGTTTCTCCACGCGAAGCCGGAACAACCACCATTCCACGACCTCTGGGAGAACGAGGCGGAGGTCTTCTCGGACGGCCGCTACTTCCCTGACCTGGTGACGGAGCGAGCCCTGAGGTTTCTCGAGCAGGAATACCGCCGCCCCTTCTACCTGCACGTGGCCCCCAACCTTCCCCACTACCCGTACCAGCCGGACGTCGATCTCGCGGAAGCGTGCGCGCACCTGCCCGAGCCCCGAGCATCGTATGCCGCAATGGTCGCAACACTCGACCGGCGCGTCGGGCAGATACTCGAGGCGGTCGATCGACTAGGACTTCGCGAGCGCACGCTCGTCTGTTACACGAGCGACCACGGCCACTCGACCGAAGACTTCGCCAACTGGGGCGAGAGCTATGGCGCACGAGGTGGCGGGGGAGACACAGGACCGTGGCGCGGGGCGAAGGGAAGCTTCCTCGAAGGCGGCATTCGCGTTCCGACAATCCTCAGCCTCCCGGGAACGATCCCCGCCGGCGAGGTTCGAAACCAGCTCGTGACGAACATGGACGTGATGCCCACGATTCTGGCGGCATGTGGCGTCCCGGAACCCGGTGCCGATGGCGTACTGGACGGCCGGAGCCTATGGCCCATCCTCAACGACTCGACGGCTCGCACACCGTACGAGACACTCTGTCTCCAGTGGCAGGATCGTTGGATGGTGCGAGAGGGCGACTGGAAGCTCCTGTTCAACGGGGTCGATACGACAGGGCAGCACTCGCGTCACCCCGAAGGAAACCGCGAACTCGGGCGATGGCACCTCGCATCGCTCGTCGCCGACCCGCCCGAGGTGACGAACTTCACCGCAGCGAAGCCGGAGATCACCGCGCGACTTCGCGAGGCGTACGAGCACTGGGCGGTAGACGTGCTCGAAGAACGATGTCCGGTCGCCTGAAGTGAACGGGGTTGCGATACTCCGCCTCGAGCGCGGGCGCCGGTCCGTGCCGACCGAACGACGATCGGAGCCCGAACGGTGAGAGCGCTCGTCAAAGCGAGAGCAGAGCCAGGCCTCTGGCTCGAGGATGTTCCGGCGCCGGAGATCGGAATCAACGACGTCCTGATCCGGGTTCGCAAGACCGGGATCTGTGGCACTGACCTTCACATTCATTCCTGGGACGCGTGGGCGCAGAAGACCATCCCGGTGCCGCTCGTGATCGGTCACGAGTTCGTCGGTGAGATCGTCGAGGTCGGTTCGAACGTGAACGACTTCACGACCGGTGACATTGTCAGTGGCGAAGGGCACGTCGTCTGCGGCCGCTGTCGCAACTGCATGGCCGGTCGGCGGCACCTCTGCGCGCACTCGATCGGGCTCGGAGTGCAGCGGCCCGGAGCGTTCGCGGAGCTCGTGGCGCTCCCGATGACGAACATCTGGCACCACTGGGACGGCGTCGACGA
Source organism: Gaiella sp. (assembly GCF_039915195.1). Classification (GTDB taxonomy): domain Bacteria; phylum Actinomycetota; class Thermoleophilia; order Gaiellales; family Gaiellaceae; genus Gaiella. Next base: position 14,345 of record NZ_JBDSNT010000132.1, on the reverse strand, counting down.
GGATGTCGCCTCGATCTTCGACCCCTTCGGCAACGCCGTGCACACTGCGCTCGCGTTCCCCGTGCTCGGTGAGGACGTGCTCGTCACCGGGGCCGGCCCGATCGGCTGCATGGCCGTGGCCGTCGCCCGACATGCCGGTGCCCGACACATTGTCATCTCCGACCCGAACGCCTACCGCTGCGGGCTCGCGCTGCAGATGGGTGCGACTGCAGCGATCGACCCGACGAAGGATGGTTTCGAGGAGATCCAGCGCGATCTCGGTATGACCGAGGGCTTCGACGTCGCGCTCGAGATGTCCGGCCAGGCGGCGGCGCTGCGTGGCCTCCTGCCCGCAATGGCGCACGGTGGGCGCGTCGCGCTACTCGGGATCCAGACAGGCGAGGTGCCGATCGACTTCACTCCGATCGTCTTCAACATGCTCACCCTGAAGGGCATCTACGGCCGGGAGATGTATGAAACCTGGTACCAGATGGCCGTAATGGTGCAGGCGGGTCTCGACATCAGCCCTGTGATCACGCACCGGTTTTCCCACCTCGACTTCGAGGAGGCGTTCTCGATCGCCGCCTCGGGAGGCTCCGGGAAGGTGATACTCGACTGGACCGATATCCCGTAGGGGATGGGCGCATGCCCATCCCGAAAGGAGGCGCCGTGTACGGATCACTCCAGCAGGAGCTCGTCGGGCAGCTCGACGATCTCAGAGAGGCGCGTCTGTACAAGGGCGAGCTCGTGCTCTCCTCGCCGCAGTCGGCGCACGTCGAGGTCGAGGGCTTAGGGGCCCTCCTCAACTTCTGTGCGAACAACTACCTCGGGCTCGCTGATCATCCGGCCGTGATCGAAGCGGCGCGTGATGCGCTCGAGCGCTTCGGATTCGGGATGGCGTCGGTGCGCTTCATCTGCGGCACCCAGACGCTGCACAAGCAGCTCGAGGAGCGGCTCTCCGCCTTCCTCGGCACCGAGGACACGATTCTCTTTGGCTCCTGCTTCGATGCCAACGGGGGCCTGTTCGAGGCACTACTCGGCCCCGACGATGCAGTGATCTCGGATGCGCTCAACCACGCCTCGATCATCGACGGGATCCGGCTCTGCAAGGCCGCGCGATTCCGCTACGCGAACGGCGATCTCGGCGAGCTCGAGGCGCGGCTCACCGAGGCGGCGGGCGCTCATACTCGGATGATCGCGACCGACGGCGTCTTCTCGATGGACGGCCACATCGCCGACCTCGAGGGCATCTGCGAGCTCGCCGACCGTCACAACGCGCTCGTCATGGTCGACGACTCGCATGCCGTCGGGTTCGTCGGCCCGAACGGGCGTGGCACCCCCGAGCTGCACGGCGTCACCGAGCGCGTCGACATCATCACGGGAACGCTCGGCAAGGCGATGGGCGGCGCCTCGGGCGGCTACGTCTCGGGCCGCCGTGAGATCGTCGAGCTGCTGCGTCAGCGCGCGCGACCGTATCTCTTCTCGAACAGCGTGGCGCCGCCGATCGCGGCTGCCGGGCTGAAGGCGATCGAGCTCGTCGAGGGCTCGCCCGAGTTGCGTGACCGCCTCTGGGCGAACACTGCCCGCTTCCGCTCTGCGATGAGCGAGGCGGGATTCGACATCGTCGAGGGAACGCACCCGATCGTTCCGGTCATGCTCGGCGACGCTGCTGTGTCGGCGCGCTTCGCGGAGCTCCTCTGGGCGCGTGGCGTCTACGCGATCAGCTTCTCGTTCCCGGTCGTCCCACGCGACACGGCCCGCATCCGTACACAGCTTTCTGCGGCCCACAGCGTCGAAGACGTCGATTTCGCGGTGGCGCAGTTCGTTGCGGTTCGAGACGAGCTCGGGATCTGATTCGAGTATGGACGCTACGACTCAGCCGTCGACCGGCAGGAGCGTGAACGCGGGCTCGCCGGTGAGTGGCTGGACTGCGCGGAAGTGTCGCTCGTCGAACGTTGCGATTGATGTCGTCTCGAGTCGTGCCGCCAGCGCGACAAGTGAGGCATCGGTGAGGCTCACCCCGAGATCCCCGTACCTCTGCGCGATCCGCACTGACTCGGCAACAGCCGAGCTCCACCAGGCGATCGTGTAGCCGCCGCGGTCGATGTCTTCGAGGAACGCCGAGCGCGCCGCGGCACCCAGCCGTGCCGCAGCGAGGTGATCGACCTCCGCCAGCACGAGTGGTGTGGTCAGGAGGTCGCGGTGGGGCCGGTCGTACCACGATCGCGCTGCCTCGTGCCCGGCGTCGCGCGCGTCGATGAGGGCATAGGCGACTGAGGTGTCAACGACGATCACTCGCCGAACCCTGACTCCGCGAGAGCCCGATCGGTGTCGCTCGAAACCCATCCGGGGCCTGATCCGACCCCGATCGCCGTGAGTCTCGGCTGGGCGGAGTCGCCGACGGCGTTCCTGAGCGCCTGGCGGATCAGCTCTGCCTTCGTGACGCCGACGACGGCTGCCCGGCGCGCGAGCGCGAGGTCGAGTTCGGGCTCGAGGTAGAGGCTGGTCTTTTTCACCCTACGTAGGGTGCCATTCGCGATCGACGCTGTCAACCGTGGTTAAGCGCGTGGAATCGCCCGGTCGGGTCACGCCCGCGCCTCGCGGGCGCGACCCGACCGGCTTCTAGTAGCGGTACTGGTCGGGCTTGTACGGCCCGTCGACCGGGATGCCGATGTAGGCGGCCTGGTCGGGACGCAGCTTCGTGAGCCTTGCGCCGAGTGCCTCGACGTGGAGGCGTGCGACCTTCTCGTCAAGGTGCTTCGGCAGTACATGGACGCCGAGCGGGTACTCGTCCGCCCGGGTGAACAGCTCGATCTGCGCGATCGTCTGGTTCGTGAACGAGTTGCTCATTACGAAGCTCGGATGCCCGGTCGCGTTGCCGAGGTTGAGCAGCCGCCCCTCCGAGAGGATGATGATGGCGTGCCCGTCGGGGAAGACCCACTGGTCGACCTGCGGCTTGATCTGGATCCGCTCGATGCCCGGTAGTGCGGCGAGCCCGGCCATGTCGATCTCGTTGTCGAAGTGGCCGATGTTGCCGACGACCGACAGGTGCTTCATCCGCTGCATTTGCTCGACCGTGACGATGTCCTTGTTGCCGGTCGCCGTGATCACGACGTCCGCCGTGTCGATCACGTCGTCGAGCGTCCGCACCTCGAAGCCCTCCATCAGTGCCTGCAGTGCGCAGATCGGGTCGATCTCGGTCACGACGACGCGCGCCCCCTGAGCTCGCAGCGATTCGGCCGAGCCCTTACCGACGTCGCCGTAGCCGCAGACGACGCAGAGCTTGCCCGCGAGCATCAGGTCGACTGCACGGTTGATCCCGTCGACGAGTGAGTGGCGGCAGCCGTAGAGGTTGTCGAACTTGCTCTTCGTGACGGAGTCGTTGACGTTGATCGCGGGGAAGAGCAGGGTTCCGGCCTCCGCCATCTGGTAGAGCCGGTGCACGCCGGTCGTCGTCTCCTCGGTGACGCCCTTGATGTCGGCGGCGATTCCCGTCCACTTCCCGGCGTCCTCGGCGATCGATGCCTGGAGCAGCGTGAGGAAGACCACGAACTCCTCCGACTCGGCCGAGGCCGGATCGGGCACGGCGCCCGCCCTCTCGAACTCGAGGCCCCTGTGCACGAGCATCGTGGCGTCGCCGCCGTCGTCGAGCAGCATGTTCGGGCCACCGTCCGGCCACGTCAGCGCCTGCTCGGTGCACCACCAGTACTCCGTCAGAGTTTCGCCCTTCCACGCGAACACCGGCACGCCGCTCGGCTGCTCGGGTGTCCCGTTCGGACCGACCGCCACGGCGGCAGCGGCATGATCCTGGGTCGAGAAGATGTTGCACGACGCCCAGCGCACCTCGGCGCCGAGCGCGACGAGCGTCTCGATCAGCACCGCCGTCTGGATCGTCATGTGGAGCGAGCCGGTGATGCGAGCCCCGCGGAGGGGTTGCTCGTCGCCGAATTCGCGGCGCATCGCCATGAGCCCGGGCATCTCGTGCTCGGCGATCGTTATCTCTCTACGGCCGTACTCGGCGAGCGAGAGATCCGCAACGCGGAAGTCCGTAGCCGACAGTTCACGAACAGCGATCTGGGTCATCAGTGTCTCCTTGGACGCGCGGCGCACAGCCGCGGCAGGTTCATGTTGGTGCGTTGAAAGCTCGGTCGTCGCGGGTTGGGCGACACCATGGAGAGTACCCGAGCGTGCCCATCCCGAGGAGCCGGCGCCGGTCGTCAGCTCGCCGTCGCCTGCCGCTTCCACTGTGCGCTGCTGTTCCCGCTCGTCAATGCCGAGACGACGGCACGGCGGACGATGCGGCCGTCGCGCGCAAGACCGTAGAGCTGGATCCGCCGGGGGAGCTCGTCGAGCGCGACCTCGAACCGAGCCGCTGCCAACGGCAGCGTGAGGAGCTCGCCCTCGACGTAGTCCTGCCGCGGATCGGGGCGGACGCTGACCCGGATCGTCCACTCCGTCACCCCTGGAGCGACGTCCCACGCCAGCTCGATCCCGTCACCCGTGGACTTCTTGCGGACTGCCATGTTTCCGACGATCGTCGCGGACGGCTGAAGCGTCAGGCGCCTGATCGGTCGAGGTGTCGATCCCGCTGCGGGCCGTGCTGCCGGTCGTGAGGCGTCGACGATTGCCTCGAGTGCCGCGAGCGTTGCGCGCTCGACCGCAGCCACCGCGGACGCGAGTACCGAGTGCGCGAGCCACGGTTCCGCGGTCAGATAGCGGCGGGTCTCCTCGTGGACACCGGCCGTCAGCCCGGTCATGTCGGGAACGAATCCGTCGAGAGCGAGACGTTGTGCCTCGCGGAGATACAGCGCATGGCGAAGGCGCAGCGCGTAGGCGATCTGCTCGGGCGCGTAGGAGTCGACCGTGAGGTCGATCGGGAGCAGCCACTCGGGCTCGCCGTTGCCGCTCAGCGCAGACATGTCGCTAGGCCGTCGGTCGCCGCTTGCGCAGCCAGTACCTGAGGAAGTAGACCGGCAAGACGACGCCCGCTGCGAGGAACGCCCCGATCCCCCAGGCCGTTGCGTGCGTGCTGCCGTGCTTGTCTGCGTGTCTGAATGTCAGCATCGAGATGCCTGCGGCGATCGCGACGGCGATCAGGAATTCGGCGGGTGTCATGTCCATCGCCTGCCCAGTGTAGGAGGACACGAGATCTCGCCGGCGAGTCTCGTTCGGCGGGCGCCCTCCTGCCCGCCTGTAACGATGAACGCAGAAGCTCCACATCAACCTTCGGAACGGGAGGCACTCGTGCCCGGAAAGTTCATGATCAAGAAGGGGCCGACCGGGAAGTTCCGCTTCTCGCTCGTCTCGACCAACGGCCAGATCGTCGCATCGAGCCAGGCGTACGAGAACAAGGCGGCAGCGATGAGAGGCGTCGCCTCGGTGCAGAAGCTCGCTGCGGGCGCCAGGATCGTCGACTTGACCGTTGCCGCCGCGGCATCGGCCGCGAAGCCCGCGGCAAAGCCGGCCGCGAAGAAGGTCGCAGCCAAGCCTGCTGCCAAGAAGCCTGCTGCCAAGAAGCCGGCTGCCAAGCGGCCCGCAGCCAAGAAGAAGTAGTCCGAGCGGCGGTGAGGGGGTGGGGATTCAGGCCCCACCCCGGCCGCAGCTCCTGGGAACTACTCCTAGAAGATCTGCTCGAGCGTTCGCGGATACGGGTCGACGATGATCACCCCGCGTGCATAGACTCGCCGCATGCCGATCCAGCGTTGGGCCGACGAGCCGGTCGAGGAGCTGACCCCGTTGATCGGACGGCAGGTCGTCAACACCGAGATGATGACGATCGCTCGCATCCATCTGAGCGCTGGCGCGATCGTGCCGAGCCACTCTCATCCTCACGAGCAGGTCGCAACTGTGCTCGAGGGCCGATTGCGATTCGTCGTCGGCGACGAGGTGCACCTGGTCGCGAGAGGCGACAGCATGTTCGTCCCGAGTGGCGTGTCTCACGACGTCGAGGCCCTGGAGGACTCGCTCGTCCTCGACGTCTTCGCCCCGGTGCGCGACGACTGGGTTCGCGGCGATGACGCCTACCTGAGGCGAGGGAGCGATTGAGGCCCGTGTCACCCCCTCGCATCAGATGATGTTTGCTGTCACGCTTCGCGTCGAACCTGAAGCTAGCCGACAGTTCCTCTGCCCGCACGTCACGAGAAGGCGGCCTCACGCCAGTGCGCCGGCTTGGAAGAGGCTAGCCCGCGAGGAAGCTTCGGATGCTGCGCACGGCCTGGCCGATGCGCTGCTCGTTCTCGACGAGTGCGAAGCGCACGAACCCGTCGCCGTCTGCACCGAAGCCGACCCCGGGTGACACGGCGACGCTCGCCTCGCGAGCGAGCCGCTCCGCGAACGCGAGCGACCCGAGCGAGCGGAACCGCTCCGGGATCGGCGCCCAGACGAACATCGAGCCCTTCGGCTTCGGGAAGGACCAGCCAGCACGATCGAGACCGTCGCAGAGAGAGTCCCGGCGGGATTCATAGACTGCGGACGCCTCCCGTGGGTAGTCGGGGAGTTCGTTCATCGTCACCGTCGCGGCGATCTGGATCGGCTGGAAGGTGCCGTAGTCGAGCCACGACTTGAGTCGCGCGAGCGCGGCAACGACGGCAGCGTTCCCGACGACGAACCCGACCCGCCACCCCGCCATCGAGAACGACTTCGTCAACGTATAGAGCTCGACCGCGACCTCGTCGGCGCCGGGGACCTGCAGGATCGAGGGCGCCTTGTAGCCGTCGAACACGAGGTCGGCATAGGCGAAGTCGTGGACGACGAGCAACTCGTGCTCCCGGGCGAAGTCGACGACTCGCTTCATGAAGGCGAGGTCGACCGTCGCGGTCGTCGGGTTGTGGGGGAACGAGAGGATGACGACACGTGGTTTCGGCTGGGCGCGCTCCCAGGCCTCTTCGAGGTTCGCGAAGAGATCCTCGTCGGCTCCCATCGGGACGCGCGTCACCGATGCTCCGGCCAGGATCGGCGCGTGGATGTGGATCGGGTAGCTCGGGCTCGGCACGAGCGCCGAGTCGCCCGGCTCGAGGAGCACCCACATCAGATGTGAAAGGCCCTCCTTGGCCCCGATCGTGTTCAGCACCTGCGTGTCCGGGTCGAGATCGACGTCGAACTGGCGCTTGTAGAGCGTCGCGGCGGCGAGGCGAAGGTTGGGGATGCCCTTCGACGCCGAGTAGCGGTGGTTGCGCGGATTCCGGGCCGCCTCGGTGAGCTTCTCGACTGCGAGCTCCGGTGAGGGGAGGTCGGGGTTGCCGAAGCCGAGGTCGACCACGTCGGCGCCTCCACGCCGCAGCTCGAGCGTGAGCTCGCGGATGACAGCGAGAACGTACGGCGGGAGGTTGTCGACGCGGCGGAAATCCATCCTCACAAGCCTACGGGGAGTCCGTCGGACCTGGTCGCGGTATGCGTCGTCCCGCGACCGCTCTCGGGCGTTCGCGGCGTTCGCGGCGATTGCGGCGGCGCTCGGCTAGAGCTATCGCCCGGGCGCGGCTACCTATCTCGTGCCGGGACGGCCGCCAGTTGTCCCGCCACGAGCTCGTGGTAGCGCGGCACCTCGAGCAGGAAGGAGTCGTGTCCCCAGGGTGAGGCGACCTCCTCCTGGACGACGTCGCAGCCCGCGAGCGCGAGCACGCGCGCGATCTCGGTCGAGTGCGCAGTCGGGAAGCGCCAGTCCGTGTCGAACGAGACGACGAGGAATCGCGTCTGCACTTCCCGGAGGCGAGCGATCACGGCGGCCTCGTCGGCGAACGGGTCGAAGTAGTCCATCACGCGGGTGAGGTAGAGGTACGAGTTCGCGTCGAACCGGTCGAGGAACGTCTGGCCCTGGTGCTCGAGGTAGCTCTCGACCTGGAAGTCGATGTCGAACGTCGGCTCCGCGCCGATGCGATCGCGCCCGAACTTGTGGCGGAGGCTCTCCTCGGAGACGTAGGTGATGTGCGCCATCATCCGCGCGATCGAGAGGCCGACACGGGGCTTCTCCCCGGTCGCGTAGTAGTCGCCGCCGGCGAAGTGTTCGTCGCCCGTGATAGAGGCGCGTGCGACCGCCGAGAAGGCGATGTTCTGTGCGCTCAGGCGCGCAGAGGCGCAGACGAGGATCCCGTTCTCGATCTCCGTCGGGTGATCGAGGGCCCACTGGAGCACCTGCATGCCACCGAGCGATCCCCCGATCGCGCCGTGCAGCTTCTCGATCCCGAGGTGCGCGAGAAGGCGGCGGTGGACAGTGACGAGATCGGCGACCGTGAAGTGGGGGAACCGCAACCCGTACGGGCTACCGGTCGAGGGGTCGATCGACGACGGCCCGGTTGTTCCCTGGCAGCCGCCGAGCAGATTGGGGCAGATGACGAACAGCGAGTCCGTGTCGAGCGGCTTCCCAGGCCCGATCAGCGTGTCCCACCAGCCGGGCCGCTTCGCGTCCCCGTGATGTCCTGCTGCATGTGCATCGCCGGTGAGTGCGTGGCAGACGAACACTGCGTTCGATCCGTCGGCGGCGAGGGTGCCGTACGCCTCGTACTGCACCTCGACGGGGGCGATGCGCGCACCGGACTCGAGCACGAGCGGATCGTCCTCCGTGAAGAGGACGACCCGCAGTGGCTCGACGTATCCCACCGATCCCACGTTCGCGTCGATCAGACCGCCGCGGGAACCGCTGCCTTGACGAGTGCCTGGTCGAGGTCCTCGATGATGTCGGCGACGTTCTCGATCCCGATCGACAGGCGGACCGTGTCCTGCGTCACGCCGGAGGACGCAAGCTCGTCCTCGTTCAGTTGCGAGTGCGTCGTCGACGCGTTGTGGATCGCGAGCGACTTCGCATCCCCGATGTTCGCGAGGTGGCTGAAGAGCTCGAGGTTCTCGATGAACGCCTTGCCGGCTTCGAGCCCGCCGGAGATGCCAAACGTGACGAGCCCGCCGTACCCGCCGGTGAGCACGCGATCGGCGACTTCCTTGTACGGGTTCGATTCGAGCCCGGGGTAGTTCACCCAGTTGACGGCATCGTGCCCCTCCAGGTGCCGGGCGACCGCTAGCGCGTTCGACGAGTGCCGCTCGATCCGCAAGGGCAGCGTTTCGAGCCCCTGGATGAACATCCACGAGTTGAACGGCGAGGCGGCTGCTCCGAGGTTGCGCAGGAGCACTGTGCGCACCCGACCGATGTAGGCGGCCGGCCCGAGAGCCTCCGCCCAGACGACGCCGTGATAGGAGGGATCGGGCTTCGTCAGCCCCGGATAGCGCTCGGCGTTCGCGGTCCAGTCGAAGTTCCCCGAGTCGACGACGATGCCCCCGATCGACGTTCCATGGCCGCCGATGTACTTCGTGGCGGAGTGAACGGCGATGTCTGCTCCCTGCTCGAACACACGAGCGAGGATCGGTGTCGGCACCGTGTTGTCGACGATCAGCGGGAGACCCTGAGCGTGCGCTGCGTCGGCCCAGGCGCGGATGTCGATCACGTTGAGCTTCGGATTGCCGATCGTCTCCGCGAAGACGAGCTTCGTGTTCTCGTCGGTCAGCGCGGCGACCGCGCCGGGATCGTCCGGATCCGCGAAGCGCACCTCGACCCCGTACTGCGGGAGCGTGTGTGCGAACAGGTTGTACGTTCCGCCGTAGAGCGTCGAGACGGAGATGATGTTGTCCCCCGCACGGGCGATGTTGAGCACGGAATACGAGACAGCCGACTGGCCGGACGCGGTCGCGACGGCTGCGAGACCGCCCTCGAGCTGCGTGACGCGCTGCTCGAAGACGTCCTGGGTCGGATTCATGATCCGCGTGTAGATGTTCCCCGGCACCTTGAGCGCGAAGAGATCCGCGGCGTGCTGGGTGTCGTCGAAGACGTACGAGGTCGTCTGGTAGATCGGGACAGCGCGCGATCCCGTCGTCGGATCCGGTACCTGCCCGCCGTGGAGTGCGATCGTCTCCGGCCTGTGATTGCTCATCCTGCTGCTCCTTCCGTCGAGTCCCGGGAACGACAAAGGCCCCTGACGTCCTGTCCCGGGGCCTCGGTGCTCCCGCCGGCGGCGGGTGCAACGTCTTCCATCTTCCCGCTCACCGCCCGGGACGGCCGGCTCGCGGCTGGAGTTCGCACCTGTCGGACGGGTGTCCCGGTTGCGGCGGTTTCGTCGGGCCAGTTCCCTCGACCGCTCATGATGGGCGACGCTTCACTTCGGAAAGTAACACATGAGCGCCCTCGCGCCAAAGTCGCCGCGAGTCGGGCGAAGCGCGGCCGAATCTCGCCGTGTGTTGCAAACAGGTTACGCATGGCCTCGACGCCGGCCTGAGGCGACTGAAATCCACCTGAGCCGATCCGGTGCTTGGTATCATCGCGCTCATGGGAAATCTTGGCATTTACTTCATCTTTCTGATTCCGCCGATGATCCTCGGCTTCATCATTCAGCATCGGCTGAAGACCACGGTCGCGAAGCAGATGCAGGTGCCGATCGCGAACGGTATGACCGGTGAGCAGGTCGCGCGGATGATCCTCGACCACAACGGGCTCTCGGGCGTGCCCGTCAACCAGGCGCAGGGTGGGCCGCTCTCGGATCACTACGATCCTCGACATCGCACCGTCAACCTTTCGCCCGGCGTCCACGACGGGAACGCTGTAGCGTCCGTTGCGATCGCCGCGCATGAGGTCGGCCACGCGATCCAGCATGAGAAGGCGTACGGCCCGTTCAGGGTCCGGAGCACGATGTTCCCTGCCGTCGCTTTTGCGTCGCAGACCTGGATGCTCCTTCTTCTCGCCGGCGTGTTCCTGCAGATTGCAGGGCTTGCCCAGGTTGCCATCGTCCTCTTCGCCGTCGTGGTGCTCTTCCAGCTCGTGACGCTTCCCGTCGAGTTCGATGCGTCGAAGCGCGCGAAGGTGCAGCTTCACTCGCTCGGCCTCGTCGGTGGCGGAGAGGAGCAGGGCGTCAGCAAGGTGCTCAGCGCCGCAGCGATGACGTATGTCGCCGCTGCTCTCGCAGCGCTTTCGCAGCTCGCGTACTTCGCACTGATGTTTCTCGGTAACCGCGACTAGTCGCTTCGCGTGCGTCCCGTGGCGCTGATCGTGAGGGCGGGCGCCGTCGTAGTCGTCGTCGCGTTCCTCTTCACGCTGCTCATCGACGGCGCGCCGAAGCCGGTGACGGAGCAGGTGCAGGCCGCGCCCGAGAAGCAAGATGTGGCGAAGAAGCCGGTTGGGGCGGAGAAGAAGACGTCGCGCGCGGCTCCCGCGGGCGTCGTCACGATCGTCGCGACCGGGGACATTGTCATGGGCTCGACCCCGAACCTTCCCCCGGACGGCGGCCGCTCGTTCTTCAACGGCGTCAAGGCCGATCTCGCCGGGGACGTCGTGCTCGGCAACCTCGAGGGAACGCTGTCGACGGGTGGTGGCTCGAAGTGCGGGTCGGGCAGCACGAGTTGCTACGCCTTCCAGACGCCTCCGTCGTACGCCGTCTGGCTGAAGAAGGCCGGGTTTACGATCATGAACCTGGCCAACAATCACGCGTACGACTTTGGCCCCTCCGGCCAGGAGCAAACGCTCGCCGCGCTTGCGAAGCAGCGTCTCGCCCACACCGGACGCCCGGGTCAGATCGCGTACCGGCAGGTCGGTGAGATCAACGTCGCTGTCGTCGGTTTCGCGCCGTACCCCTGGGCGCAGCCGCTGACGGACATTCCGGCGGCACGCAGGCTCGTGAAGAAGGCCGCAGCGAACGCCGACGTCGTGATCGTGACGATGCACGCGGGCGCCGAGGGCGCCGAGCACAGTCACGTCTCCCCGGGAACAGAGACATATCTCGGCGAGAATCGGGGCAACGTCGTCGCCTTCTCGCATGCCGTCGTCGACTCCGGCGCGGACGTCGTGATCGGGCACGGTCCGCACGTCCTCCGCGGTATGGAGTGGTACAAGGGCCGGCTGATCGCCTACTCGCTCGGGAACTTCGCGGGGTACAAGGTGTTTGCGCTCGGCGGGCCGCTCTCGCTCAGCGGCGTCCTTCGGATCACGCTTCGCGGCGACGGAGGGTTCGACAGCGGCACCCTCGTGCCGACGCGGCTCATCGGGGCCGGAGTTCCGGCGCTCGACCCGGCCGAGAGCGCGCATACAATCGTGCGAACGCTCTCCCGGCAGGATTTCGGCAGGCGCGGCGTCAGGGTGTCGCCGAACGGCAATCTCACGCGCTGAGTAACGCTTCGAGCACGACCGACGACTAGCACGAGAGTAAACCAGGCACTAGCGACCGGGAGGGCAGCGTGCGCGAGTTCGACGTGGTGGTGATCGGCGCCGGAGTCGGCGGTGAGGTGGCGGCGGGGAGACTCGGCGAGAACGGTCTTTCGGTGGCCATCGTTGAGGACAGGCTCGTCGGCGGTGAGTGTTCCTACTACGCCTGCATGCCGTCGAAGGCGCTGCTCCGTCCGGTCGAGCTCGCACGGGAGGTCTCGCGCGTTCCCGGCCTCGAGCTCGGGCCGATCGATGTCGCGGCGGTGCTCCGGCGGCGCGACGACGTGATCGCTCGGCTCGACGACGCCGGGCAGGTGCCGTGGCTCGAGGCGCGTGGCGTCACGCTCGTGCGCGGGCGCGGGCGCCTCGCCGGCGAGCGTCGGGTCGTCGTCGGCGATGACGAGCTTCTCGCCCGGAAGGCCGTGATCGTCGCGACGGGCTCGACCGCGCTCGTACCCGACATCCCGGGTCTCCGTGAGGCCCGGCCGTGGACGAACATCGAGGCGACGACGGCCACGAAGGCGCCTCCCCGGTTCGCGATCCTCGGCGGCGGTGTCGTCGGCGTCGAAATGGCCCAGGCGTGGGCTGCCCTCGGATCGCGGGTCACGCTCGTGCATCGGAGCGACCGTCTGATCGAACGCGAGGAGCCGTTCGCCTCGGTACAGGTTCTCGAGGCGCTTCGCGAAGGAGGCGTCGATGTGCGCCTCGAGTGTTCTGCGATCAGGGTCACGCGCTCGGATCACGTCGAGCTCGAGCTCGACGACGGGTCGATCATCGATGCGGACGAGGTACTCGTTGCCTTCGGCCGCGTACCCGGTGTGGCCGGGATCGGGCTCGAGACGATCGCTGTTGGCGACGACAGCGCGCTTCAGGTGACGGATGAGATGCGTGTCCCCGGGCACGACTGGCTGTTCGCGGTCGGTGACGTCAACGGGCGCGCGCTGCTCACGCACATGGCGAAGTACCAGGCGCGTCTCGCCGCCGACATCGTGCTCGGGCGACGCTCAGAGCTTCGTTCCGACGGAGCGCAGTCGCCGAGAGTGATCTTCACCGACCCACAGGTCTGTGCCGTGGGCCTGACCCTCGAGGGGGCGGAGGCGGCAGGGCTTCGTGTTCGGCACGTCGACGTCGACACGAGCGGGAACGCGGGCGGCTCGTTCGTCGGTCGCGGCGCTGCCGGAACGGCGCGGATCATCGTCGACGAGGATCGGCGCGTGATCGTCGGCGCCACGATCACCGGCGCCGAGGTCGCGGAGGCGCTCCACGCTGCAACGATCGCGGTCGTCGCGGAGGTGTCGATCGACGATCTCTGGCACGCTGTGCCCTCGTTCCCGACACGCAGCGAGTTGTGGCTCAAGTTGCTCGAGTCGTACGGGCTGTAGCGACTCGAACGCTGCTGTCCGCCACGGCGATCGGAGAACCGATCGCCGTGGTGCGCAGAGCCTTTACCCTCTTCCCGTGGGTCTCGTCTCGATCTCCGGCGGTGCAGGGTTTCTCGGCCTTCACCTTGCACGCCGTGTCCTCGCGGACGGGGGCGCCGTCCGTACCCTCGATACCGCTCCAATCGACGACGCGGAGCTCGAGCGCGGAGTCGAGGAGATACGAGGGGACATTCGCTCGGAGCGCGACGTGCGGGCGCTCGCGTTGGGCGCGGATGTCGTCGTCCACGCCGCCGCGGCGCTGCCGATCCAGTCATCGCGCGAGGCGATCCGCTCGGTCAACGTCGAGGGCACGGCCAACGTTCTCGCCGCCGCGCTCGGCGCGGGCGTCAAGCGGGTCGTCCTGATCTCATCGACGGCAGTGTACGGCGTGCCGGAGCGGCATCCGATCTACGAGACCGACCCGCTCGTCGGCGTGGGGTGGTACGGCGAGTCCAAGATCGAGGCTGAGCTGCTGGCAGGCGAGTTCGGCCGCCGCGGCCTCGATGTCGCGATCATTCGTCCCAAGACGTTCATCGGCCCCGAGCGTCTCGGCGTCTTCGAGATTCTCTTCGACTGGATACGCGAGGGTCGGCGGATCCCGATCCTCGGCGACGGCGGCAACCTCTACCAACTGCTCGCCGTCGAGGATCTCGTTGACGCAGTCGCTCGCAGCTTCGTGGCCCCGGTCGGAGGCGAGGCGCTGAACATCGGCGCGGGTGTCTTCGGGACGGTGCGCGACGACCTCCAGGCGCTGATCGACCACGCGGGCTCCGGCT
>NZ_JBDSNT010000078.1:0-5115 GCF_039915195.1 Gaiella sp. | reverse complement strand
TTCCCTCGGAGCGGAGAGTCACGAGGCCCGCTGCCATCTGACTGCGACCCGCGTTGTGCACACAGACGAAGAGCACCTCCGGTTGCTCCTTGACAATCAGGCCGTCGGCCTGACCGAGCGCCTTCAGTCGCTCACGCGCGAACCTGTATGCGAGGACAGGCAGGAAGTCGCTGAAACGGGCATTCCCGAGCTGGTCGAGCGAATCGACGATGAACCGGTTGATCGTCTCGGGAGCGAAGATGCCGGCGAACTCCCCGACGAGCGATTCTGTTGCCTTCTCCACGTGCCGGCGGGTTATGGGATCGAGCGTGCTCGACATCGGCTTGACACCTCCGGTTCCGGGTTCATGACCCGGAGGGCGCCCCGTATCGGGCCGCCCTCCGGATCGAACGTGCTGCGATCCTGCGCCGTTCTACCTGTTGGCTGCCTTGACGGCGAGATCGAATGTGATCCGCGCCTTCTTCAGCTGGGCCGGCGTGAGCGGGATGAACTTCGCCCGCTTCGCAATCGCGACCTCGTTGGCGAAGATGTAGCGGAGGAATGCCTGCACCTCGGGGCGCTTGAACGACGAGCCCTTCGCGTAGATGAAGAGCGGTCGGGCAAGTGGCTTGTAGGTGCCGTTCTGTGCCGACTTGGCCGACGGGGCAACGCAGTTTCCCGTCTTCGGGTTGCGGATCTGGACGGCGCGCAGCTTGTCCTGGTTCTCCTCGAAGTAGGAGTAGCCGAAGTAGCCGAGGCCACCCTTCTCGCCCGAGACACCCTGGACGAGCACGTTGTCGTCCTCGGAGGCACCGTAATCCGAGCGGCTCGCCTTGGACTTGCCGTTGATCGCCTCGGTGAAGTAGTCGAAGGTACCCGAGTCGGTGCCCGGACCGAAGAGCTTGAGCTTCTCGTCAGGGAAGCCTGCCCGAACGTCCTTCCAGTTGTTCACCTTCGAGCCGGTGTTCCAGATCTTCTTCAGCTCGTCGACCGAGAGACACGTGGCCCAGGTGTTGTCCTTGTTCACGACGACCGTGAGTGCGTCGTTCGCGACGGTGAAAGCTCGCCAGGAACCGATGTTGTTCGCCTTACAGAGTACGGCTTCCTTGATCTTCATCGGCCGCGATGCGTCCGAGAGATCGATCTCGCCCTTGCAGAAGCGCTCGAAGCCGCCACCCGTGCCAGAGATACCCACGGTGACGCGCACGTTCTTGGCGCCGGCCCTGCTGAAGAGCTCCGCCGCGGCGGTCGCATACGGCCCCACGGTCGACGAGCCGTCGGCGGTCACGGAGCCCTTGAGCTTGTTGAGCGGCGGCGGCGTCGCTGCGAATGCGACAGAGGCGAGAACACCGACCGCCGCGATGGCCCCGACGGCGGCGAATGCGTTCCTGCGCCGTCCAGTGAATAGTCTCATGTAGTCCCCATCTCCCTTGCTATCGATTACCGAATGACGATGTTCATGGTGCGGCAGAACACGCTTGCGGTGGGGTACCGGCTCGTGTCGAAGCGGTTGCCATCTGGTGAAATCGGGTAAGGATTCTGCTAGGAACGCGGAGCCGGGAACGGATCCCGCGCACTACCACTTCTGGCGGAACTTGCTGCGCAGGAAGATTGCGATCGCGTTCATGCCGAGCACGATTGCGAGCAGGACGATGATCGCCGCGGCAGCGAGCTGCTGGAACCCTGCGTCGGGCAACTTCACCCAGGTGTACACCTGCACGGGGAGGGCGGTGAAGGGGCCGAGAATCGTCGGGTCGAACGCGACGTAGGTCAATGCCCCGATGAGTAGGAGCGGGGCCGTCTCGCCCACCGCGCGCGAGAGTGCGAGAATCGAGCCCGTCGCGATGCCGGGAATCGAGGCCGGCAGAACCTGCTTCGAGATCACCTGCCACTTGGTCGCGCCAAGCGCGTAGCCGCCCTGCCGGATCGAGTCGGGGACAGCGCGTAGCGCCTCCCTCGAAGCAATGATCACGGTCGGAAGGACGACGAGCGTGAGAATCAACGCACCGGCGAGAAGCACGCGGCCAACTCCGATCCCACGCACGATGAATGCGAGGCCGAGGATGCCGTAGACGATCGCCGGGACGGCAGCGAGATTCTGGATGTTGACCTCGAGAAAGCGGTTGTACCAGCGCTCCTTCTTCGCGTACTCCTCCATGTAGATCGCGGTACCGACGCCAATCGGGACGGAGAAGAGGAGAACGAGAACCGCGATGTACAGCGTGGCGAGGATTGCGGGACGCGCACCCGCCTCTTCGGGAAGCGATGACGGGGGATTCGTGAACAGTTTCGCGTCGAGAGCAGGGATCCCGTCGATGAACGTCGAGATGAGAAGCCAGGCCAGCACGCCCATGGAAACAGCGAGAGAGAAGATCATCAACGTCTGGAAGACGCGGGCTCGTACCTTCCGCGCATTCATCAGTCGTAGACCTCGCGATACTTGCGGACAAGCCTGATCGAGATGATGTTCATCACAAGGGTCATCACGAAGAGCGTCAAACCGACAGCGAAGATCGTCTTGTACTCGGTCGAGCCGGTAGGAAGATCACCGTTTCCCGTTGCGCCGATGAACGCCGTCAGCGTGGAGACTCCCTCGAGCGGGTTGAACGTGAGCTTGGCCTGCTGACCAACAGCGATGAGGACGATCATCGTCTCGCCGACGGCCCGGGAGATGCCGAGCACGAACGATGCGATGATCCCCGACATCGCCGCCGGAACGATGACGCGGGTCGAGACCTGAAGCTTGTCGGCACCGAGACCGTAGGCGCCATCCCGCAGTCCCTGTGGGACGGCAGCCATTGCGTCCTCGGAGAGCGACGCGATCGTAGGGATGAGCATCACACCCATCACGAGGCCACCTGCGAGGACGTTGAAGATCTCGACCTGAAGTCCCAGTGTCCGGAGCAACGGTGTCACGGCCGTAAGGGCGAAGTAGCCGTAGACGACGGTTGGGATGCCCGCCAGGATCTCGAGCATCGGCTTCAGCACGACCTGTCTCTTTGGTGATGCGTACTCGCTGAGATAGATGGCCGAGCCGAGGCCGAAGGGGATCGCGACGAGGAGAGCCCAGAAGGTCACCGAGAACGTCCCCACGATCAGTGGAACGACCCCGAAGCTGGCTGGCTCAAAGAGCGGCGCCCAGGTCGTCCCGGTGAAAAAGTCGACCGGGTTCACCTCGGCGAAGAACTCGAGAGCCGGGACGAGAAGCGAGAGGACGATCCCGAGAGTCGTCACGATCGAGACGAGCGCGCACAGCCCGAGCAGGACCTGGATGACCTTCTCCCCGTAGTGCTTGCGACTCGAGCGAAGCGAGGTCGGCACCGCACCCGCAGCTGCTTCGAGGGATTGCGCCGACATCAGCTCGTCGCCGCGTCCACGGCCGTTGTGAAGTCATCCTTCGCCTGCGCGAGCTGCTCGTCGTTCAGCGGGACGAACCCGACCTTCTCGGCAATGGCTGTCTCGTTGTCGAGGACGTACCCGATGAAGTCCTCGACCGCCGGCTGCGCGAACGACGTCTTCTTGACGTACACGTAGAGCGGACGCGAAAGCGGCTTGTACGTACCGTCTTGCGCCGTCTCGACGCTCGGGGCGACGCACCCGGCGCCACCGTCGATCCCGACGGCGTTCAGCGCGTCCTCATTCTGCTCGTAGTACGAGAACCCCAGGTACCCGAGGCCGCCCTTCTCCCCGCTGACACCCTGCACGATCACGTTGTCATCCTCGCTCGCGGCGTAGTCGGTTCGGCTCGCGCCTTCCTCTCCGTTGATCTCATCGGTGAAGTAGTCGAACGTGCCCGAATCCGTGCCGGGCCCGAAGAGCTTCAGTGCCACATCCGGGAAGCCATCGCGCACGTCATCCCAGTTGCCGAGCTTCGATCCGGGCTTCCAGATCGCGTTGAGCTCGGGAACGGTCAGGCACGTGGCCCAGTCGTTCTCCTGGTTGACGACGACGGTCAGGGCGTCGTTCGCGATCTGGAACTCGACGTACTCGACGTCGTTCTCCTTGCAGATGGCTTGCTCTTCCTGCTTGATCGGGCGCGAAGCGTTGCTGATATCGGTCTCGCCTCGACAGAACCGCTCAAAGCCTCCACCCGTGCCGGAGACCCCTACCGTGATCCTCGTGTCGGGGGTCTCCTTCTGGAACTCCTCGGCAGCAGCGGTCATGTACGGGCCGACCGTGCTGGAGCCGTCGGCACTGATCGCGCCGCCATCCGAGCCGCCGCCGCAACCCACCGCGATGAGCGCCACGACCAGACCGAGAAGGACTGCTGGCTTAGTGGCGGCGGCGTACGCGCTCAATGTGACGCGTCCGTGAACTCGTGAAACTCGCCGGTGACGAGGAATGCGGTCTGTTCGCCGATATCGACGGCGTTATCACCGACGCGCTCGAGGCACCGGGAGACAACGATCATCCGCATGCCCCACTCCTGCGTGCTGGGCTCGTGCGCGAGCGCAAGGACGCGATCGGCGACTCGCCGGTTGGTACGGTCGACGAGCTCGTCCAGCTCGACGAGCTCACGAGCTCGCTCGATATCACGAGCGCCGAAGGAGTCCAGCGCCACCCGCACCATCTCCTCGCACCGCTCGCCCATCTCGGTCAACCCTTCCACCAGATCGTGTTTCGTTTCGAGATCGCTTGCGAGCTTGGTCAACTTGGCGACGGTGACGCACTGATCCCCGATCCTCTCGAGGTGAATCGAGTTGTGGAGAACGGCGAGCACGAGCCGGAGGTCGCGTGCGACAGGCGCCTGATGAGCGAGCGTCTCCTCGACCATGCGCTCGATCCTGTGATAGCGCGAATCGATCTCGTCGTCGAACGCGATGACCTCATCGCACAGCTCTGTGTCCTGGCTCTCGACGACGCTGACCGCCCCTCGCAGAGCGCGCAGGACGACCGCACCCTGCTCCTGGAGCGTTGCTTCGAGCGCGTCGAGGCCCTGCTGAAACTCGATGCGGGCCATGGCTACCCGAACCGCCCCGTGACGTAGTCTTCCGTCCGCTTGTCCGATGGGTTCGTGAAGATCTTCGTCGTCTGGTCGTGCTCGACGAGAATGCCGTGACGGCCGCTGCCATCCTCGCGCACCTCGACGCTGAAGAAGGCGGTCATGTCGGCGACGCGGGCGGCCTGCTGCATGTT
>NZ_JBDSNT010000052.1:0-14423 GCF_039915195.1 Gaiella sp. | reverse complement strand
ATCGGCGCATCATCTCCGATGACGGCACCGCCTCACATCTCGAACCGCACCCGCGTTTCAGCTCCCATGACACGGCTCACATCGACCACCTATGAAAGCCCCGTCGGCGCGTTGACCCTCGTTGCAGGCAACGGAGGGCTCCGCGCCGTGATCTGGCCCGACGGCCGGCTCGACCGCGTCGGCCTCACCGGCGAGACGCTGACGCCCGGTGACACCCCCGTCCTCGACGCAACCGCCGCACAGCTCGACGAGTACTTCGCCGGCACGCGCACGTCGTTCGACGTTCCACTCGATCTCCAGGGCACGGCGTTCCAGCTTGCGGCCTGGCAGGCGCTCGCCGAGATCCCTTACGGCGAGACCCGCAGCTACGGCGAGCAGGCAGACGCGATCGGCCGGCCGACAGCGGTGAGGGCGATCGGTGCCGCCAACGGTCGCAACCCCGTCTCGATCGTCCTTCCGTGCCATCGGGTGATCGGCCGAAACGGCTCGCTCACCGGCTTCGGCGGAGGGCTCGAAGTGAAGGCCGCGTTGCTCGAGCTGGAGCAGAGAAACGCCGGTGCGCCCGGCAGAGGCCCGGCACCCTGCTACCTTTCTCGAGCCCGGTCGCGCTAGGTGGGGAGGCAGCGGTTCCCTGAACCCGAAATCCGCTCCAGCGGGACCGAACGCCGTCCGAGGGGCGGTTTCATCGGGATTGGTCTGCGCACGAGGTGTTGACAGGTCGGGTCCCGCGCACTGGGAGCGTTCGAACCGCGTCAGATCCGGAAGGAAGCAGCGCTAAGGACTCCCTCTCAGGTGCCGCGGTTCCGCCCGACCCGAGCCGGCGACGCAGAATCCTCCGGGGAGGCCTGTTTCGACGACGGAGCGCGTGACTGGGCATAAGCTTCTCCGCCTGGGGCGGAGAAGCGTTAGATAGGGCGACGGTGCGGGCTCTTGCAAAGATCATGGGGGTCGCCCTTTCAGGGCGTGCTGGAGTGCTGCGGCTCGCTCTGGGCCGATGCCCGGGATCGACTGCAGTGCCGAGTCGGAGGTAGCCGCGATTGCCGCAATGGAGCCGAACTCGGTGAGCAACGCCTTCGCGCCGTCGATGCTGATTCCCGGGATCGCAGAGAGAAGGCCAACCGGGGATACGACAATCGGTCGGCGGCCGCTCAGCTGAATTGTCCGACTCTCTGCGCGGCGTTGCTCCTGACGGGCGAGGACGTGCAGCCAGAGCGCGGTGTCTCTGGGTGACGGCGTGCGTAGGAGGTCGATCCCGTTGTCGAGGATCTTGAGCAGTGCACCGCGAATCGGGCGAGCTGGGACAGGTCCGTCATCGAGATCCTCACCCTCCACGACGACGTAGGCGCGACGCGGATCGTGGCGGAGTGCGGCCACCTGGCTCCAGAGTGTTCGATTCACAAGGGAACGGTGCAGATCCACGACGGTCTTGCGCTCGATCACTCTGTTGCCGACGGCATAGTCGCCGACAGCAAGCGTGATGATCGAGAGTGGAGCACCCAACTGCGTGAGCTGCGCTGGCACGTCAGACCGCCGCTCGCGCACGTCAACGGATATCGTCAGTCCCTCCACGACCAAGCATTGTCGAACCAAAGGTGTGCCTCCCGTGTGCCAACTCGGTATCCAGCCTGTGCCTGACCGCCACCCCCTCCCGATGCCCCATCTCACGCGTTTGGCGCCTTACCGGCGCGAAGCGTCGGCAAGGCGCTAAACGCTTTGGCCGCCCTGTATCGCACCTACCGTCCGCTCGACTTCGGTCACGTGATCGGGCAGGAGGCGGTCGTTCGGACGCTCCGGAATGCAATCGAGCACGGCCAGGTGCGCCAGGCGTACCTCTTCGCCGGGCCGCGCGGGACGGGCAAGACATCGATGGCCCGCATCCTCGCGAAGGCAATGAACGCCGAGGGTGGGCCGAACGCAGACTTCGATCCCAACCGCCCCATCGCCCAGGCAATCGCGGACGGAAGCTCTCTCGACGTCGTCGAGATGGATGCGGCATCACAACGCGGGATCGACGACGTGCGTGAGATCCGCGACCGAGCCGTGCTCCAGCCGGTCGAGGGTGGCTACAAGATCTACATCATCGACGAAGCGCACCAGCTCACGACACAGGCCTGGAATGCGCTGCTGAAGCTGATCGAGGAACCGCCACCCCACCTCATCTTCGTCTTCTGCACCACCGATCTCGCAAGCGTCCTCCCCACCGTCCGCTCGCGCTGCCAGACCTTCGTCTTCCAGCGACCCCGATTGCAGGAGCTCGTCGCCGTCCTGCGCCGCGTCTGCGAGGGCGAGAAGATCGAGGCACCCGATGCCGCCCTGGCTCTTATCGCGCGGGGGGCACACGGCTCCTTCCGCGATGCCGTCTCGACGCTCGATCAGCTCGCGGCTGCGACCGGCAGCGCAGTCTCGGTGCAGGACGTGCTCCAGCTCGTCGGCGGGGTCGAGGAAGGCTCACTCTTCAGGCTCTGTGACACGATCATCGATCGCGACACGGCGGGTGCGCTCGTTCACATCGAGGACCTTGCCGAGCAGGGCCAGGACATCGGCCGGCTTGTCGTTGATCTGATCGACCACCTCCGCCGACTTCTGCTCGTGCAGCACGTCGGCCATGTCCTGGACTCGCTACCCGTCACGGAGGAGACGCGCGAGCGTCTTCGCGAGCAGGCCAACCAGCTGCCCGAGCCGACCGTGCTCAGGCTGATCGACCTTCTTGCGCTGGCCGTCGACGACATGCGCCAGGGCGGCGACCCGCGCCTGCCGCTCGAGCTCGCCCTCGTCAAGGTCACCCGTCCTCAGGCAGACATGTCCCGCGAGTCCCTCGCACATCGGCTGGAGCTACTCGAGGCGCGACCGGCGGGCAGCGGCGGTGCGCCCTCCATCGCGGCGGTGCGCCCTCCGGCAGCGGTAGCAGCGCCCGCTCCAACGGCACCCGCCGCCGACACCACACGAGCGGCCGAGCCGACCGCTGCTGTATCTGCTCCTGTGGCGGATGCCGCTGCACCTACGCCCCCGACGCTTCCCCCTCTCGAGCTCGACCAGCTGCGCGACGCCTGGCAGCGCGACGTCGTCGACGCCGTTCGGGAGCGCTCGATCCCGATCTCGACGCTTCTCGTGGAGGCGCGCCCGGTCGAGATCAGTGGCGACGTCCTGACGATCGAGTTCGCACCTGCGGCCGGTTTCCACCGCGCGCAGATCGAGGAACCGAAGAGCCTCGCGATGCTCGCCGATGCCCTCTACGCGGTCACTGGCCGTCGCCTGCGGATCCAGACGGTCATCGGTGTCGCACCCGAGCCCACCGAGCAGGAAGACCCGCGCGAGCTCTCCGAGGAAGACGTGATCTCCTTGCTCAAGGACACCTTCGACGCTCGAGAAGTGGAGGACCACTGATGGCGAAGTTCGACATGAATGCAATGCTGAAGCAGGCCCAGCAGATGCAGGCTCAGATGATGGAGGCGCAGGAAGAGGCGAAACAGGAGATCGTGGAGGCCTCGGCCGGCGGCGGGATGGTCACCGTCAAGGCCAACGGCGGCGGCGAGATCGTGGAGATCGTGATCGATCCGAAGGCGATCGACCCGGACGACCCCGAGATGCTCGCCGACATCGTGATGGCCGCGGCAAACGAGGCGCTTCGATCTGCAAGTGAGCTCGTAGAGTCGAAGATCCGAGGCCAGATGCCGGGGCTTGAAGGGTTGCTGCAGTGAAAGAGCGTACCGCAGCAACCCTTCAAGCATTCTCGCTGCCGCTTCGCGGATCCTGAAGAGGGCTGCCCGCAGGCCCGTAGAAGGATCGAGGAGGCCAAGGCACGCCGCCAACCCCAAGAGGTTGCCGCAGTAAAAGAGCGAACCGCAGCAACCCAACCGGTCGCGGGGTTTCGCGTCGGAGACCTCAGCCAGCGGTCGGGCTCGGAATGAGCCGGGGCTTTGGCCGACGTCGCAACTGCATTCCGATGATGGCCGCTACAACGAGCGCTGCACCGGCTAGCTGGGGTGTCGTCATCTGCTGCTTGAGCACCACCGCTGCAAGCGCAATGGTGACCGGCACCTCGACCGTCACGAGCAGCGATGCCGTCGACGGACCGACGAGCCGCACCCCCTTGAGGAACGACGTGACGGCGAAGACGGAGCCCACGAGTGCGGCGCCCACGAGGCAGGCGAACCCAGCAGGGCCGCCGAACGTTCCGAGCGAGCCGAGCAGGCCGCCGGCGATGAAGAACGTCGACGCGGCGCCGAGCGTCAGGTACGCCGCCAGCGCCATCGGATCCGCGTCACGCAGCAGGCGATCGGAGAGCAGAATGTAGACCGCGTAGGCAGCGGCCGATCCGAGCGCCATGCCGACTCCTATGAGGTCGGGGTTGGCTGCAGCGCCGCCGACGAGCGCGACACCGCCGAAGATCGCGACGAGCGCCACGAGCCGGCGGCGCGTCAGACGCTCCCGCCCGATCATCGCGGCAACGCCGACGACGAGCACGAGGTGCGCGTAGTGGACGAGCGAGGCAAGTGGCGCAGAAGTGCGTTCGAGAGAGCCGAAGAAGAGCGCGGAGTCGAGCGCGTAGACGATTGCGCCGAGCGCGAATGCCGCGAGACCCGCGCGTAGTGGGATCCGCACCATCTTCCGGCCGGCGATCCCGACGAGCAGGAGAGCAGCGGCTAGGTAGCGCCAGGCGAGAACCCCCGTAACCGCGGCGCCGTGGTCGTAGGCGATCTGGATCAGGATCGGGGAGACCGAGAACGCCACCCCCGCAACGAGGCAGAAGAGGGTTCCACGAAAGTGGGGAGCGCGCAGCCGGACCATGACGTCCAATGTACGGATGGTTGAACAAAAAGCCCTACCTGAGTTATCTTCTTCATTACAAGGTTTTTCCTATATGACGATTCAACAGCTCACGTACTTCCTCGCGACCGTCGAGCACGGTTCGTTCAGCGGAGCCGCCCGCTCGCTGTTCCTCACGCAACCCTCGATCTCGGAGCAGATCCGGCAGCTCGAAGGGGAGCTCGGGATCGCGCTCTTTGCCCGCGCCGGTCGCGGGCTCGTCCTCACCGAGGCCGGCAGGAAGTTCCGGCCCGAGGCCGAGCGCGTGATTGCAGACGTGGAGCGGGCACGCGACGCCGTCGCCGAGGTGCGCGATCTCCGTGGGGGCACGCTCGGGTTCGGGATGTTCGGGACGGCCTCGGCGTACCTTATCGCCGACCTGGCCACCGACTTCCGCAAGAAGTACCCGGACGTGCGCCTGAGACTCGTCGGGCTCAACTCGTCGGAGGTTGCCGACCAGGTACGGAACGCGACGCTCGAGGCAGGGCTCGTCGTCCTCCCCGTCGACGATGCCGGGCTCGATCTTCGCGTGGCGCGGCTCGAGGAACTCGTGGTGGTCAGCCGCGAGCAGTCCAGGCTCAGCGACCCCGTCACGATCGAGGCGCTCGCCGAGGCACCGCTGATCCTCTACGACGCCCAGTACGGGGCAAACGACCCCATGCGCCGACAACTGCTCGACCGAGCCCAGAGAGCCGGAGTGACGCTGAGGCCCGTGATCGAGGTCGAGGGAATCGAGGCCGCCGTCGGTCTTGCGCGGCGCGGCCTCGGCGACACGATCGTTCCACGCGCCGCTATCAGTCGCCAGGGAGCGCGCGGCCTCCACTTCTCGTCCTTCTCCGAACCGCTCTACGACACGTTCGCCTTCATCGCACGTTCCGATGCCCCGCTCTCCCCCGCCGCCCGTGCGTTCGTCGAGATCGTCGAACGGCGGCTCGATCGCCTGTCCGAAGCAGCACTGTACGCGGGAGGCACGTCCGAGACGGACTCGTAGGGGACGGGCGCAGCCTGTCCCGGGTATACCCTCCCTCCATGCTCAGCCCCGCCGTCGACAACCTGGTAGCCCAACTGACCCGCCTGCCCGGGATCGGCACCCGCACCGCCCAGCGACTCACGTTCCACCTGCTCTCCGTGCCCAGCGAGGAAGCCCTTGCCCTCGGCGATGCGATCGCGGCGATGAAGGAGCGTGTGCGGTTCTGCCGCGACTGCGGCAACCTGACGGAGGACAAACTCTGCGCGGTCTGTACCGACCCTCGACGGGACCGCTCGATCGTGTGTGTCGTCGAGCAGCCTGTCGACGTCGTCTCGCTCGAGCGCACGCACGAGTTCCGCGGTCTGTACCACGTTCTCGGCGGCGCCCTCTCCCCGATGGACGGCGTCGAGCCATCCGATCTTCGCGTCGGCCAGCTTCTCTACCGGGTCGAGCAGGGCGGGATCGAGGAGGTCGTCTTGGCCACGAACCCGAACATGACAGGCGAGGCGACGGCCGCGTATCTCGCCGACCGCCTCCACAATCGCGTCCGTGTGACACGGCTCGCGAGTGGCCTGCCGGTCGGCGGCGATCTCGAGTACGCCGACGAGGTGACGCTCGGACGTGCCCTTTCCGGCCGTCGTCCGGCGTAGTCGCGCCGGTATCCTGCGACCATGTCCGGACCACGCATCGGTGTCGTCGGCGCCACGGGCGCCGTTGGCACGATCACGCTCGAGCTCCTCGCTGAGCGCGGGTACGACGTGCGCGCCTTTGCCTCCGCGCGCTCGGCCGGATCGCGACTCCCGTTCGGAGACGACGAGATCGTTGTCGAGGAGGCGACGCCCGAGGCACTCTCAGCCGGTGACGTCGACCTCTTCCTCTTCTCCGTCGGGACCGGGGCGAGCCGTGAGCTCGTACCGATCGCATCAGCGGCCGGTGCAATCTGCATCGACAAGTCCTCCGCGTACCGACTCGTCGACGGCTACCCGCTCGTCGTGCCAGAGGTAAACGCGCACCGCGCCCTCGAGGCGCTCGAGCGCGACCGGATCGTGGCCAACCCCAACTGTTGCACGATCCCGCTGACGTGCGTGCTCAAGCCGCTTCACGACGTCGTACCGTTGAAGCGCGTGCACGTCGCGACCTACCAGTCCGTCTCTGGCGCGGGTGCTCAGCGGATGGAGCAGCTCCGCGCCGAGCCGTCCGCCGACCACAACCTCGTGATGGACTGGTCGTGGGAGGGAGACGAGTCCGACGAGGAGTCGAAGCTCCGCGCGGAGACCCGCAAGATCCTCGAGCTGCCCGATCTTGCGATCAGCGCCACGTGCGTGCGAGTGCCGGTGCTCGTCGGACACTCGGAGGCGATCTGGGTCGAGTTCGAAGAGCCGCTCTCACCCGGAGACGCAACAGCGATCCTCACCGATGCTCCGAGCGTCCGCGTGCTCCGCATTCCCGAGGTCCCGACCCCGAAGGATGCTGCGGGCGGCGATGAGGTGCTCGTTGGCCGGATCCGCAAGGACGAAGGCTCCGTCAACGGCCTCGCATTGTTCCTCTCCTGCGACAACCTCCGCAAGGGAGCCGCACTGAACGCGATCCAGATCGCCGACGTTCTGCTCGCCGGTGTCGCGGCCGCGTAAGGGCGTTCTCACAGCGGGTCTCGGGGTCGCTGCCGGCCTCCTCCTCGCAGCGTCGGTCAACACGGCACCCCGCCCCGCCACGCTCATCGCCGTCGGAGACATTGCGAGCTGCAAGTCGGACGGAGACGAGCAGACCGCTGCGCTCGCGCGCACCCTGCCCGGGCCGATCGCCGTTCTCGGCGACATCGCGTACGAGGACGGGACTGCCGACGACTTCACCAAATGCTTCGACCCGAGCTGGGGGTCGCTCGTGCCGCGGATCCGAGCCTCACTCGGGAACCACGAGTACAGCAGCGGGACTGCGGATGTCGCGATCGAGCGCTTCCGCCTCCCCCCGAGTGGCTGGTACAGCTACTCCGTCGGTGCCTGGCACGTGATCGCGCTCAACTCGAACTGCTCGAAGATCGGCGGGTGCGAGCGCGGGTCGCCGCAGTGGCGGTGGCTCCAGGCCGACCTCGCGAAACACCCAAACCGCTGCACGCTCGCATACTGGCACCACGCGCGCTTCAGCTCCGGAGCGCATGGCTCGAGCGTCACGTTCGCACCGTTCTGGGATCTGCTCGCTCGCGCGAAGGCGGACGTCGTCCTCCAGGGCCACGACCACCACTACGAGCGGTTCGCGCCGCTCAAAGGCATTCGCTCCTTCGTCGTCGGTACCGGGGGCAAGAGCCACTACCCGACGCTCCTGCCACGTCCGGGTAGCGTGATTCGCAACGCCGACACCTACGGCGTGCTGAGGCTCGCACTTCGGCCGACCGGCTACGACTGGAAGTTCGTGCCCGTCGCAGGACGATCCTTCACGGACGCCGGGACCGCTCGCTGCCGCTGATCAGGGCGTCGGAACGGAGGCACCTTCGGGGGTGAAGGCCTCCTGCACCACCCGGAGTACCCTGGCGCGACGGCCTTCCTCGATCGGCGCGAGGCCGGCGAGCTCGAGACGACAGAGCTCGACCCGCCCCTGCACACGCAGGGTCACGAACCCGAAGTCCTCGAGGAAATCGCGGGGAAAGACCGTGCGGTGGACGAGCATCCTCTCTGCGGCTCGATCGCGCTCTGCGTAGCGATACGCGAACGCCTCGAGCGCCTTCGCCCCCTGATCACGCGCCTCGCCGATGGCGGCGAGCAGCAACGATTTCTCCACCCATTCACCGCCGCGACCCGTCAGGTAGACGCAGGTGACGAGAACGGCGTCGTCGCTCGGAGGGCCGGCCGGCAGGTCTGACGCCCGGGGAAAGAACCCGGCCGGGCCGTACTGCATGGAACCGAGTACCGAGCCATCGTCGTCGTAGTAGATCGTCCCCCACTCACCGGACTCCTCTTCGACGCGCTCGATCCATCGTTCCTTCGACGCCGTTCGATTGCCGCGCGACTGCCACCAGACGCAATCACGACACACCGAGGGCGCGGTGGCGATCGTGCCGCGGGTGAGTCCAGCGACGCGAGCAGACATCGCTCTACGCGCCTTCCGGCGGAGGACCGATCTCGTCGACGATCACGTCGACCGTTGCGGGAGTGAGATCGGCCATCGTCGAGAGATACTCGGCCACCCTCATCTGCACACGAGCACCGATGTCGGGAACGTTGAGCCCCCATTCAACCGCGAGGTGGAGCTCGACCGCGACTGCCTCCTCGTCGGTCACGACCTTGACGCCGTGGTGGCGCGGCCGCGACCCCTCCACAACGGCGCGCACACCCTCGATCCCGAGCGCTGCATCCGCCGCGTAGCTCGCGAGGATGTCAGCAGAGATCACCGAGTGTCCTTCCATCAAGTCGATTGTTGCACTCGCGGACCGGCGGGGGACAAGACAAGCTCCGTGACCTCTGGTCGGGCGAAGAACCGGAAGGGGACGAACGTCGTCCCCGTACCCGGCGAGACGTGCATGAGCCCGCTCTCGGTGGCATAGACGCCCGACGAGAACCGGCTCCCGGGATGCGCCAGGGAGAACCGTCCGCCCGGATGCGGCATGACGATCTGACCCGCGTGGAGATGCCCCGCGAGGACGAGGTGGAATGTCCCACGCTGCAAGGAGCGCTCGATCCCGGGGAAGTGGCACAGCAGGATCCGGAGATCGGTATCGAGATCGGCAAGCAGCCAGGGTCGGGCTGTCCCGGCGGAGTAGCTCTTCGGGTCGACTCCCACGATCTGGATCCGTCTGCCCGCCTTGTCGATGGTTGCGGCGCTGTCTCGGAGGAGAATCGCGACTTCGCCGAGCCCGGCGAGATCTGCCGGCTGCGAGAAAGGATCCCTCGTCGCTGCGACATCGTGATTACCGAGGATCACGTAGGTGCGGTCGAGCGTACCGAGGAGCTTCAGAAGGAGAGGTACACCGTTCTGGCTCGACGCGAGATCACCCGTGATGCAGACGAGATCGGGACTGCGGCTCATGACCCAGGCAACCGCTCTCTCCGTGGCGCCACGGCCGCGTGAGCGGATGCCGAGGTGGAAGTCCGAGAGGTGCGCGATCCGGAGTCCCGCGAGCTCCTGCGGCAGGCCTTCGACCTCGACGTCGAGCACACGGCAGCGGAGCCAGCCGGCCTCGAAAATGGCGTAGGCGAGTAGCGCGACGGCAAGACCTGCAAGGACGCCGATCCAGATCATGCTGCGATGCTACGCGTGGCGGCCTGGTTGTCTATGGCGCACGGACTCGAACCCGGGCGCCGCGCGCGCTACACCGAGAGCTTCTCGATGACGGGATCGACGGACACGACGTGACGGCGGAACTTCAGCTCCGAGTCCGTCAGCCCCGCGGCCACCCCGACCAGTTGTGAGAGGTGCAGAATCGGCATCGCGAAGTCGCGACCGGTCTGCTTCTTCAGCTTCGACTGCCAGGCGTCGAGCGATAGGTGGCACAGCGGGCACGGTGTGACCATCGCGTCGGCACCCGCCTCCATTGCCTGCTCGATCGGCTGGATCAGCTCGGCGAGCGCCGTCTCCTCGCGCGCCTGGATGATCGGGAAGCCGCAGCACTTGATCTTCGCCGGATAATCGATCGCCTCGCCACCGCAGGCCTCGATGATGCGCTCGAGCGAACTCGGCTTGTCGGGGTCCTCGAAACCCATCAGCTTGGAAGGCCGCAGGATCTGACAGCCGTAGAAGGGCGCGATCTTGAGGCCCTTGAGCCCCTTGTGAGCGACCGTCTGCAGGGTTCCGAACGACTCGCCGGCGATCAGCCAGAGGAAGTGCTTCACCTCCACACTCCCCGAGTACGGCGGTACCCCCACCTGCTCGAGGTTGTCGTTGACCCGCTGACGCAGGTCCTCGTCGATCTGCAACTGGTAGTTCGCCTGACGCAGGTTGAGCGTGCAGACGTTGCACACGGTCATCAACGTGTCGCACCCGGTCGCCTCGGCGTACGAGAGGATTCGTGCGTTCAGGTGGAGGTAGTAGTCGGGCTCGGCCTCGTGAATGTCGCCGGCGCCGCAGCACGTCACCGATTCGAGCTCGATCAGCTCGTAGCCGACCTTGGGCGCAAGTGCGCGCGTCGAGATGTCTAGCTCCTTCGCCGAGAGCGAGGCAAGGCAACCCTTGTAGTAGGCGAGCTTCTTCATTGTGTGACCCCTTCCGTCCCTTCGCGCTCACTCGGCAGGTACGGCCGGGGCGCGGAATCGGCCTCCGTGTACGGATCGCGTCCACCGGACGCGTCGTGGTGCGCCTCGATCCGCCCGAGGGCCTTCTCGCCCTGGACGATTCCTGCGGCGCCGTCGCGGCCCTGCGTCTTGATGAGGTCGAAAAGCGCACGCGACTCGTGGATGTCGGCGGCGACATGCGGCGGGAACGGCGGCGGCACCTTGCCCTTGACGGCGAGGCCCATGGCAAACTTCATCTCCTTGATCGACGACACGATCCCCTGCGTCTTCGGGACGAGCTCTGTCTCGCGCAGCCAACCCGTCGTCTTCGCGGAGGTGACGAACCACTTGGCGTGCTTCGCTCCCATGTCCCGATCGATGCCGTTCTTCATCGCCTCGGCACCGAGCTTGGCGATCGCGTCGCGCGGATCGACGCCCTTCGGGCATCGCTCATTGCAGAAATAGCAGCGCGTGCAGTCCCACAGGCCGTGGGGCTCGGAGTACTTCTCGAGCCGCTCGATCGTGGCACCGTCGCGGGGATCGCCGACGAACCGCATCCCCTTTGCAAGCGCGGCCGGCCCGAGGAAGTCCGGGTCGGCCTCCATCGAGTTGCACTCGGAGACGCAGCAGCCGCAGTTGATGCAGAGCGACTCCTTGTGGATGACGTCCATCCGGGGCTGCGAGACAATGTTCTCGCGCTCCTCCGCCTGGTCGAAGCGCGGCTGCAGATAGGGGTCGACTGCGCGCATCTTCTGCCAGAACGGATCCATGTCGACGACGAGATCCTTGACGATCGGCAGGTTGCCCATCGCCGAGATGACGGGGACGTGCCCCTCCTTCGCAATGTCGTACATCCGCACCTTGCAGGCAAGGACGGCGCCGCCGTCCATGCGCATGCCGCACGAGCCGCAGATCATCATCCGGCAGCTCTTCCGGTAGGCGAGTGAGCCGTCATGCTTGTCCTTGACGAGGTCGAGGCAGTCGAGAAGCGTCGCCTCCTCAGGTGCGTCGACCTCGTACTCGCGGAGCGCGCGATCTCCCGTCTTCGAGTCGTAGCGCCAGATCTTCAGGCCAACCTGCATCAGTAGGTCCTCTCCATCGGCTTCCACTGGGTCATCCTGACCTCACCGTAGGTGAGCTCGGGGCCATCACCGTTCCAGCGTGAGATCGAGTGCTTGAGGAAGTGCTCGTCGTCGCGGTCGGGGAAGTCGTACGGCCGCGAGTGTGCGCCTCTGCTCTCGGTACGGGCGATGCCTGCCTGCAACATGCACGAGGCGATGTCGAGCAGATAGCCGAGCTCGATCGCCTGAGTGAGATCGTTGTTGAAGACGTCGCCTTTGTCCTCGATCACGATGCCACGGTCGTAGCGCTCGCGAAGCCCGGCGATGATCTCGATCTGCTTCTCCATCTTCTCGGGACGGCGGAAGACGCCGAAGTTGTCGAGCATCGACTGCCCGAGCTCATCGCGGATCGACCAGGGCCGCTCGCCTGCCGTGTTACCGAGCAACGACTTCACCCAGGTCTCCGCGTCCACCCGTGCGGCCTCGCCGCCGTTCCCCGGTGCGGGAGCTCCCAGGGAGTACTCGGCGGCTGCCTGTCCCGACCGGCGGCCGAACGTGATCGTCTCCATCAGCGAGTTGCCACCGAGGCGGTTCGCCCCGTGCACGGACACGCACGCGACCTCTCCGGCGGCGTAGAGCCCCTCGATCTCGGTGAGGCCCCAGTTGTCGGTCTCGACGCCACCCATGTGGTAGTGAGCGCCAGGACGAACCGGGATCGGGGCGTAGATCGGATCGACACCGGCATACGTGATCGCGAGCTCGCGCGAGCCGGGAAGCTTGGTGAGGATCTTCTCGGCGCCGAGATGGCGAAGGTCGAGGTAGACGGAGCCGTTGACGCCGCGCCCCGCTTCGATCTCGGTGGTCTCCGACCGCGAGACGACGTCGCGAGACGCGAGCTCGAGCGCGTTTGGTGCATAGCGCTGCATGAAGCGCTCGCCGTCCTTGTTGATCAGGTATCCGCCCTCGCCGCGGCAGCCCTCTGTGATCAGGATCCCACTCGGGTACATCGTGGTCGGGTGGAACTGCATGAACTCGATGTCCTTGAGCGGCAGCCCCTCGTGAAGTGCCATCGACATCCCATCGCCGGTGCAGGCGTACGCGTTCGTGGTGGCGCGATACAGCCGCCCGACGCCACCCGTCGCGAGGATCACCGACTTGCCCGTGATCAGCTTGACGCCCCCGTTCATCAAATCCCAGGAGATGACACCCGTGCATCGCCCGTCCTCGACGAGGAGGCGGAACGCGAAGTACTCCTCGAAGACCGTCATTCCCTGAGCCATCCGGCGCTGAAGCTGCTCGTAGAGCACCTGGATCAGGACGTGGCCCGTGATATCCGCGGCATAGACGGTGCGCGGCGATCCAGCGGCTCCGAACGGGCGCTGATCCAGCCGACCCTCGGCGTTGCGCGAGAAGACAGCGCCCCAGTGCTCGAGCTGGTAGATGTCGTCCGGCGCCTCACGCGTGAAGATCTCGATCGCGTCCTGGTCACCGAGGTAGTCGGAGCCCTTGACGGTGTCGAACGCGTGCTTCTCGGGGCTGTCCTCAGCCGTATTCCCTAGAGCGGCGTTGATGCCACCTTCAGCTGCGCCCGAGTGGCTTCGCGTCGGGTGGAGCTTCGAGATGACTCCGACACGCGCGCCCCGATCGTGAGCTTCGATAGCCGCACGCATCCCGGCGCACCCGGCACCGACGACGAGCACATCGAACGTCGCTTCCATGCCACGGACGGTACCGCATTGCCGCGCCGCACCGCCCGTCCAAGTGTCACGAATCTACGGCGTCGAGGCGCTCACGGTGAGCGGCGTCGGCGCATTGCCTCGCACGGCACGAACGAATATACGCGTCGGCGACCGGCCCATTCTCCGACTCGCTAGCTCACCCTGAAGCCGAACGGCACGACCTTCGACTTGCCGAGGTGCGTCACCGTGATCGTCCCGCGCACCGTCTTCCCCTTCGCGCCCACCGGGAGCTTGAAGGCACACGACGCCCGCCCTGCAGCGACCTTCCCGACACCGCGCAGGACCTTCGTGCCCGCACGACCAGCGCACTTCACTGAGCCCGCCGGAATCCCGACCCCCGTCTCCAGCCGCGTCACCGCAGCGGAGGCAACAGCGACCTTGCCCGCTTTCGGCTTCGCCGGAACGACCTTCGGCGGACCAGCCCTCAGCGTCACCGGATCGTCGCTCTCGAGGCTGTCGGAGCCGGAGGAGCAGCCGAAGTCCTCTGCATCGACCCTGCCGTCGCCATCGTCGTCCTTCCCATTCGCACACTGCGCGAAGGTCAGGGCATACGTGAACGCACCGCCGTCGGGCGCGGAGTCGTCGCCAGCGAGTTTGCCGGCCTCGTCGAAGGCGATTGAGACGACAGAAAATCCGAACTTCGTCGCGT
>NZ_JBDSNT010000031.1:0-21273 GCF_039915195.1 Gaiella sp. | reverse complement strand
GAATCGGGGTGGAACTCCGCGTCCGTCGAGAACTCGGAGGAGGCGTACGGCGACTACCAGCTCGTGGCTGACGCGATCGCGGACAGGCTGCTCGACATCCGCGAGTCGTATTCACGGTCGCTCGACGAGGACGCTGCGAGCGAATATGCCGCCGAGTTCACGCGGCAGGCGACGCGTCGATATCGTCGCTACGCAACGTTGCTCGCCGACCTCGAGGGGGACTAGGAGCCTAGGCGGAGGCCTCCGTCTCGCGCGTCACATGGGCCGCAACCTCGTGGCCGCCGTTACTTCGGCGAACGAGGACGCGGGAATGACCCCGGGCCCATGTCGGCGGGTGCGGCCCACCCACGCAGGTTCGTCAGCTCGCGTCGACGTCGAGCGACGGTTCGCCTGGGTCGCGGGGCCGCAGGCAACGCGCGAGCTTGAGATGTACCGAAGCCTCCGCCTGGCGTCCCTGCTTCTCGAGTGCGCGGCCGAGTGCGTAGTGCGCGTAGTCGTCGACCGGTGAGAGCTCGAGCACCTTGCGGAACTCGAGCTCTGCTGCGCGCCAGTGCGTGATTCGGAAGTACGCGATGCCAAGAGCCTCGCGAATCGACGCTTTCTCCGGCTCGAGCCGACGCGCCCTCTCGAGCGGCACCGTCGCCTGCGCGGCCTCTCCGTCGCGGAGCCGCGCCTTGCCAAGCTGGAAGAGCTCGTACGCCTCGCTCATCTCCGCATGGTGCCAGCCGGGCTAGCTCCTGCGGAGCGACTTCACGGCGAGGAAGCCGCGGAGTCGCCTCGCCGGGCCGAGTCGCACTCGGAGGACGGAAAGGAGCTTGCGGAGCTCGGCCCGCGTCTCGTCCGCAGCGGGACCAGTGACGGCGGGCGGCCCGTAGCGAGCACGTGAGAAGGCGTTCGCAAACGCGTCACTCCCGACGCCGAGGCCTCTCAACTCCCCGACGAGCACGGAGACGGGCGCCGAACTCGTCACGGGTGCGCCCTGATCGCACATGAAGGCGGCGAGCTCCGCCCGAGCGGCCGAGGCGCGCCCGCGCGGATCACGCACGGACGACCACCTGAGCTGACGGCTGTACTTCGCCCCTGCGAGACCCACGAGCAAGGCTGCAACGACGAAGAACGGTGCGATGCCGAGCCAGTTCACACGGTTCTCCGCAGGCCCCTCGACCTGCGCCGGCGTGCCCCTTCGGGTCGGCGTGCGCCCGATCGCAGAGGAGCCGAGGAACCGCCCGGTTCCGAGCGCCCTGATCGCGTCGGCGGAGTCGGAGGCGTTCGTGTAGGTGGCGGACAGCGTGCCACGGCCCGGCGTCGGGTCGAAGGGAAGCCAGCCGAATCCCGCGAACCACACCTCGACCCATGCATGCGCATCGTGATCGGTGACCGTCCAGCCGTCGTCCTTCCATGTACCGCTCGAGAACCCGACTGCAACACGAGCCGGAACGCCGAGATACCGGAGCATGAGAGCCATCGCTCCTGCGAAGTGCTGGCAGTAGCCGCGCTTCGTTCGCTGCTGAAAGTCGGCAAGAGGAGGCAGGCTGCTCGACAGAGGCGGACGCTCGTCGTAGACAAAGCCGCCACCACTGCGAAGCCAGCGCTCGATCGCGATCGTCGCCTCATAGGGCGATCGAGCTCCCACCGTGAGCCGTCGCGCCTCACGCCAGGTTGCGCGGTAGGGAAGCAGGGCTCGGAAGCGCACGTCGGTGAACAACGACTCGATTTCCGACGCTCGGCTCGGCGTTCCGAACGGTGGCACGGTCGGGCGCCCGACGTCCAGGTACCGCGACAGCGAACGGGGATACGACGCAGGCGACTTCACGAGCTGCGCGGGGGTCGGCCTCGGCGCGTAGCTCCAGACGGTGTACCGCCGCAGGGGCACCGACCCACCCGTCTTGACCATGACTCCTCCGCTGAGGACTCGCGGCGGCGGTGCCGAGCCGGTGTCGATAGCCACGGGCTGCGCCGCCGCGATCACATGATCGTCGAGCAGCGCTCGAACCTCGACTTGCTGCTCCACCCAGTTCCGGGGCTTCGCTGCGGCCTCCGGCAGCAGCTCATCCGGAGGAAGGTTGCGCCCTTGCCCTCCCTGCGTTGTCGAATAGAGCGCTTCGATCCAACGGTCACCGGCGAAGGAGTCGAGGGTTGTCGCGCGCCAGTACAGACTGCGGCGCGGCGCAGTCACACGCAACACCGTCGTCTTGCCCGGCGGGAAGTCGATGCCGGCGTAGTTCGAGCTCCATACGAGCGCGACAGTGCGGCCCGCGTGTGACTCGCCGAAGAGATCCCAGCTCCGCCAGTCGAGCGCCGCAACGGAGGGCCGCGCGCCGATTCCAGCGAGGACGACAGCAGCGACCGTGACGGCTGAAACGACAGCGACGCCCGGGCCGAACGCAGCTCGATCCGGGGCGGCCGCCACCGCGACCGGCCAGAGGACGGCGAGCAGCGCGAGCGAACCCATCGCGATCGTGTTGCGAGACGGGTTGATTGTTGCCGGGGTGCCGACGCCTGCCGCGATGACAACCGCAGCGACGAACGGCCTGTCACCCGCGGTGACCGCCACTCCGAGAGCAAACATGGCCGCGAGGAGAGCAACCAGCACGGCGAGCTCGGTGTGCGCTGTGGCGACGAAGGGTGGCGCGAGCGCGTAAGCGTCAGCCAGCCCACGCTCGACGATCTCGCCGACGCTCGCCGATCCCGCTTGCACGATGACGACCACGACCGAAAGCCAGGCGAGCGCGGCAGCAGTGATCCGGACACCAAGGCGAGCCGGCAGCGACGGAACGAGGGCAACCCCCGCAACCGCGACGAGCGCACGGGGGCTCGCGTCAACCTCGAGCGTCGCCCACGCGTACATCACGACGATGACCGGAAGTGAGGCCGCGACGAGCCGCCGCGCACGTCCGCTAGGCACTGAGTGACCTCGTGAGGCCGCCAGCGAGCGCCTCCTCGATCGTCGACTCGGCCGAGACGACCGCAACGGGAATGCCCTGAGCGACGGCGCGAAGGAGCGCGGGCTGGGACCGTTCCCGGGGGCGCCCGACGAATGTCTGGGCTGCCACCGCGACGAGTGCCGCGGAACGGCCACGGCTCGTCAGGTCGAGCAACGGCTCGACGGCCAACTCCGGTAACCCGGTGACCACGATGATCTCGCGGGCGTGCGCCAGTGGTCCCGCCGACGCTCGCAGCGGGCCGACCACTCGGGCTCCGACCACCGGCATCACGCTGGCGAGGGCGTCGAGCGCGACGTCCCAGTCGTGCCCGGCCGAGCTCACCCGTACCGCATCGAACGATGGCGACGACCCGACGATCACGACGCGACGGCCCCACAACGCGTGCGCGAGTGCGAGCGCGCCGGCTGCCCGCACAGCCGCATCGAAGCTCGAGTTTCCTGCGGGACCGGCGCAGCCGTCGGGATCCTGATCGAGCACGACTACGAGATCGTCACGTGGTGCATCGTCGAGCTCCTTCACCATCAGACGGCCGCGTCTCGCGGTGCTCGGCCAGTGGACGCCCCGCAGCGGCTCACCGGGCGCATAGTCCCGAATCGCGTGGATCTCGAAACCGGACGGCCGGCGAAACGTCGAGCGAGCGGCGCCAGACTCCCTCGCTCCCAGGCTCGAGAAGAGCGATCGGAGCGTGGGGATCCGTGGACGGATGAGAACGGAGAGGCCGTCGTCGAATCGATCCTCGACACGCTCGAGACCAAGTGGATCGGAGAGCGTGACCTCGAGCGGCCCGAGCCTGTGGCGCCCGCGCGGCAGGCCCGTGAATGCTATCTCGGCCTGGAGTCCATGCATCCGGAGCCCCTCATCGATCGAGCCGAGTCGCTGTCGAAGCGCGATCGTCCCCCCGACGAGTTGGCGGGTCCGTCGCACGCGGACGACGATGCGCACGTCCCCGCCCTCGAGACGATCGCCCGGGAGGAGCCGCCGCTCGATATCGATCGAACCCTTCGCTCGGCGTGCCCAGAGCCGGGCGAACACACCGGCGAGCACGAGCCCCACCCCGACGACCATCGAAGGAGTCGAGCCGAACGCCCAGGAGGCAGCGAGGGCGATGGCCCCGAGCATGATGGCTCCGGAGCTTCGCCGCTTCACATCGGTGGTGACGTGCCGTCGAGTGCCTCGCGGACGACCTCCGCCGCGCCGAGGCCGGCTGACCGCGCCTCCGGAGCAAGCAGCAGCCGATGCCCGAGCACCGGTACGGCCATCGCACGAATGTCGTCGGGGGTGACGTACTCGCGTCGGCTGACGAGGGCGTGCGCCTTCGCGAGTCGGAGGAGGGCGATGCCCGACCGCGGGCTTGCGCCGAGAGCAAGGTAAGGATTGTCGCGGGTGTGCTGAAGGAGCGCGACGACGTATCGTGTGACGCTTTCCTCCACGTAGACATCTCGCGCAGCGAGAATCGAGGCTTCGATCTCGGCGCGGCCGGCGACGGCAGTGACACGATCGAGCGGCTCCTCACCCGTCTGCTCCGAGAGCATCCGAGCCTCCTCGCCACTCGGGGGGTATCCGATCGTCATCCGCACTGCAAAACGGTCGAGTTGTGCCTCGGGGAGCGGATATGTTCCCTCGTACTCGACGGGGTTCTGCGTGGCGATCGTCAGAAACGGCCGCTCGAGAGGGTAGGTCTCGCCGTCAATCGTGACCTGGGTCTCCTGCATGCCCTCGAGCAGAGCCGATTGCGTCTTCGGCGACGCCCGGTTGATCTCGTCGACGAGGAGAACATTCGCGAAGATCGGCCCTGGCCGGAATCGGAAGTGCTGCTCCTGCTGGTCATAGACGTTGACGCCGGTGACGTCGGAGGGCAGCAGATCGGGTGTGAACTGGAGACGCGAGAATCGAAGGTCGAGCGACCGGGCCAGCGTCTTCGCGAGCACTGTCTTGCCGACGCCGGGTACGTCCTCCACGAGCACGTGCCCCTCGGCGAGGAGGCAGAGCAACGGCAGCCTCAGCGTCGCAGCCGGCGCATGGACAACGGTCGCGAGACTCGCGATGACACGCTCCGCCACGTCTGCAGCGGCGTGCGCCCTGGATGGCTCGAGCACTGAGGCCTCGCTCACCGGCGCCCCTCGAGCAGACGCTCGACCTCGTCGAGCACGGCAACGGCGATCGCCGCTTTCGGGGCACGAGGAACGAGCGTGTCCCCGTCTGCGGTGACGAGCGTAACCTCGTTGTCGGGTACGTCAAAGCCGATGTCGTCGCGCCCGACGTCGTTGTATACGACGAGATCGACGTTCTTGCCGACAAGCATCCCCCGCTTTCGTTCGAGGCCGGCGGCGCCATGCTCGGCTCCGAAGGCAACGAGCACCTGCGCGGCCGTCCGCCGCATACCGAGTTGTCGCGCGATGTCGGGCGTCGGGGTGAGCGCGATCTGCCAGACGTCGTCGTCCTTGGCCCGCTTGCCGTCGACCGGCGCGGCCGCCCGGTAGTCGCCTACCGCAGCCGCCATCAGAATCACGTCCGCACCGGAGCGCTGAAGCGCCTCACGTTCGAGGTCGGCAGCGGTTGGTGTCTCGATCACCGTCACCCCGGGCGGGACAGCTGCTGTGACGTTCGCTGCGAGAAGCGTGACGCGCGCACCTCTTCGTCGCGCCTCGGCGGCGAGTGCAAGTCCCATTCGACCCGATGAGCGATTGCCGACGAAGCGGATCGAGTCGATCGGCTCGCGCGTGCCACCCGCTGTCACGACAACGTCGAGGCCGTCGAGGCTGCCGGCAGCTCGCAGCAGATCCTCGATCCGCGAAGCGATCTCCGCTGGCTCGGCCATCCTCCCCATCCCGACCTCGCCTTCTGCGAGCTCTCCACTCGCAGGGCCGACGATCTCGACGCCTCGCTCGCGCAGCAGGGCAACGTTTGCCTGCGTGGCCGGGTGATTCCACATCCGGGTGTTCATCGCGGGAGCGGCCAGAATCGGCCCGTCGTGCGCAAGCGCGGTCTCCGTCAGGATGTCATCCGCGAGGCCGTGGGCCAAGCGGGCCATCGTGTGCGCTGTGAGCGGCGCGATGACCAGAAGGTCCGCTCGCTGCAGGTGCGGATACAGGCCGGCTGTTCCTGCATGAGCAACGGGGCTCCTCGCGAGCGCCGCGAACGTCTCGGCCGCAACAAAGCGCTCGGCTCCGCGCGTTGGCACCGGAATGACCTCATGGCCCGCGCCAACAAGGAGGCGGATCACCTCGCAAGCCTTGTAGGCAGCGATACCGCCGGTAATGCCTAGAACGATGCGCGCCACCAACGTAGTGTGCCCATAAACGCCGGGCTGAGTGTGGAGCGCGAGGGTGGAAGAACGTTTGTCTAGGCGGGCGAGGTGTAGCGAATCTTCGCCTGAGCGATCTCTTCCATCGCCATCGTGAGATAGTTCTTCGAGCGCGACTCGATCAACGGCGGCGGGGCGCTGTCGAAGCCCATTCCCTCGCCGAGCTGATGGTGATAGCTGTTGATCTGGCGCGCCCGCTTGGCAGCGACGATGACCAGCGCGTAGCGCGAGTCGACGTGCTCCAGCAGGTCATCGATGCGAGGTTCAATCACGAGAACGCCATGGTAGCTGCGAACTCGAGCTCCTGCGCGACGATGGCGCAGAGGGAGCCGGTTGCGCGCTCAACATCGTCGTTTCGCACCATATAGCGGAAGTTGTGGGCCTGCTCGAGCTGGTACCTCGCGAGCTCGATCCGGGCACCGATCTCGCCCGTCGACTCGGTTGCCCGATCCCGGAGTCGCCGCTCGAGCTCCTCGACGGGCGCGGCGATGAACAGGGTGACGCTTCCCGGGACGCTCTCCTGAACGCGTAGCGCACCGTCGAGCTCGAGCTCGAGGACACACACGCGGCCGTCGTCTGCAACCCGCTGCATCTCGCTCGTCAGCGTTCCGTAACGCTTTCCCGAGACGTACTCGACGTGCTCGAGGAACGCCCGGGCCGCGATCCGCTCCACGAAGGTCGCCTCGTCCAGGAAATGATACTCGACGCCGTCCGTCTCCCCCGGACGCTGCGGCCTCGTGGTCGCCGAGATCGCGACCTCGAGCACGGGGATACGCTCGACGAGTGTCTTGATCAACGTTCCCTTGCCGGCACCCGATGGGCCGGTGATAACGAACACGGGAGCAGGACGCACGCGGCGGGCCGCTCGCGCTATCGGTTGAACAGCGACACGAGCTCGGCGCGCTGCCGATCGGAAAGCCCGCCGACGGTCTTGGACTGGCTGATCCTGCACTGGTTCAGAAGGCGTGCTGCCTTGACGCTCCCGAACTTCGGAACGGCCATCAGCATGTCGAAAACCTTCGCGGTCGAGACGTACTCGGGCGGATCGAGCAGGATGCCCTCGATCTGAACTGTTCCGTCTTTGAGATCCTTCTTCAACTGCGCGCGGCGGACGCGAATATCGTTCGCCCGCTTGAGTGCTTCCATCCTCTGGTCGAGAGACCGGGCTGGTGCCTGCACTTGAATCTTCGACGCAACCATGAGCGGACGAGTCTAGCAATCCGGCAGACAGGGTCAAGTGGAACCATTTTCTGCCATTTGCAGGGAAATTATTGAGTCAACTATTGGCAGCGCCACGCGCATCGAGCGGATCTGCGTACCCGCGAGCCGCGGATTCGGCCTCGAGCTCCATGCGGATCCGATTGGGTGCTGTCGGATCTGAAAACAGAACGGTGCCCAGAGAGACAACGCTTGCGCCGGCTGCGATGAGCTCGAGAGCATCTTGCCCTGACCACACGCCGCCGAGCCCGACGATAGGAACGTCAACGGCGCGCGCGCACGCTGAGACGCATGCGAGGGCGACTGGTTTCAGAGCCGGGCCGGAGTAGCCACCGAACCCTCGTGCCAGTTTGGGTCGCAGTGTGGCGGAATCGAGCGCCATGCCCCGTAGCGTGTTCACGAGTGTCAGCCCGTCCGCTCCGGCAGCGACGACGGCGCGGGCAGACTCTGCGATGTCGGAGAGAGACGGTGAGAGCTTTGCGTACAGTGGCTTAACCGTGCTCGCCCGACACGCTGCAACGATTTGCGCCGAGGACTCAGGGGCCTCGTCAACGTTCGGGCACGAGAGGTTGAGCTCGATCACGTCGATGTCCCGGCGCCCGTCGAGCAGCTCACAGATGCCGCCGAAGTCGGCGGCAGAGAACCCGCCGACCGAGACCCAGATCGGAAGGTGCTGTGCTGCAAGTCGAGGCAAGGTGTCCGCGAGAAAAACCTCGATTCCGGGGCCTTGAAGCCCGATCGAGTTGAGCATCCCGGCCTCGGTCTCGGCGATCCTGACGGGTGGATTGCCCTCACGGGACTGCGGCGTGATCGTCTTCGTCACGAACGCGTCGAACTGAGCTGCGACGTCGGGGGCCGTCAGCGCATCGAGGCAACCACTGCCGTTGAGCAGCGGGGCGCTCACGCGGCGCGCAGGACCGGCCCTGCCACGCAGAGTCGCTGCAACCGCCCATCTATCTCGACGACGCACCCGTAGCACGCCCCGTAGCCACAGGCCATCGGCGCCTCCCAGGCAAGCTGTGCTTCCGGCACGCGTTGGCGCACGGCTTCGAGCATCGGCTCCGGACCACAAGCGAGCACGTCGTACGGTTCCTCCGGGAGAAGCGATGTGACCAGGACAGGATCGAGCACGACGTCGGCGCCCGGGATCAGCGCGGCCGCCTCCGCGTGATGCGCCGAGCGAAAGCCGAGGATGGCGGGCACCTCGCCGAGAGCCTGGATCAGGTAGGGGAACGGGGCGACGCCGATGCCCCCGCCGACGATCAGCGGCCGCGGCACCGTCAGGTCGAAACCGTTTCCTAGCGGCCCGAACACGTGGAGGTGGTCGCCGGGTTCGAGGTCGCAGAGCGCCCGAGTCCCCGGTCCGATCGCGTCGATCAGAAAGCAGAGGTCGCCCGCCTCGACAAGGCAGAGCGACATGGGCCGCGGTAGAACATGACCCGGCGGGTGGAGCATGAAGAACTGGCCCGGGGTGCCCGGCTCGATTCCACCTGCCGAGACGCGCAGGAGCGTGTATGGCCCGATCGACTCCGCCCCGGTGACTCGGACCAGCTCGCGGTATGCGCCCGAGACGGGGCCGTTCACGATTCGATTCCGATGCGCTCCTGCAGCGAAAGGGCGGTCTCTGCGCGGGCGTTTGCGATCGCATGGACAGCTGCGGCGGCGCCCGAGATGGTGGTAATGCACGGGACCCGAGCGCTCAGCGCCGCCTCGCGGATGCGATACCCGTCGGCGCGGGCACCGGATCCCTGAGGAGTGTTGATGATCAGATCGCAGCGGCCGTCCGCGATGAGGTCGACAACCGTCTGCTCGTCGGCTGTGGCATCAGCGACCTTCGCTATCTCCCCCACCTCGAGGCCCGCAGCGCGAAGCGTGCGAGCGGTGCCATCCGTGGCCACGATCTCGAACCCGAGGCCCGCGAGTGCAGCGGCGATCGAGACGACGCTCGACTTGTCGTTGTCGTTCACCGAGAGGAAGGCCGTGCCCGTTGCCGGCAATGGGCGCCCCGCTGCGCGCTCCGCCTTCGCGAATGCCGTCGGAAGGTCCGACGCGCTCGCCATCACCTCGCCCGTCGAGCGCATCTCGGGCCCGAGCACCGGGTCGGCTCCGGGGAACCGCGCGAAGGGCAGCACAGCGGCTTTCACGCTGACCTGGGTGGGTCGCGGCGTCGGAAGGTCGAGATCCCGCAGCTTCTGCCCGGCCGCAAGCTTGCAGGCAGCCTCGACGAGGTTGATTCCGATCGCCTTCGAGGCAAACGGGACCGTGCGCGAGGCGCGTGGATTTGCCTCGAGGACATAGACGATCGAGTCTGCGATCGCGAGCTGGATGTTCACGAGTCCGACGACGCCGAGGGCCGGCGCGAGACGCTTGACGATGTGCTCGACCTCGAGGGCGTTCGCGAGGGTGAGCGACTGCGCCGGCAGCACGCACGACGAATCGCCGGAGTGGACACCCGCCTCCTCGACGTGCTGCATGACGGCCGCGATGAAGACGTCCTCGCCGTCACAGAGCGCATCAACGTCGATCTCGACGGCGTTCTCGACAAATCGATCGAC
The DNA here is from genome assembly GCF_039915195.1 of Gaiella sp. GTDB lineage: Bacteria > Actinomycetota > Thermoleophilia > Gaiellales > Gaiellaceae > Gaiella. The sequence continues at coordinate 11,251 of NZ_JBDSNT010000031.1, read as the reverse complement.
GAGAACCGACCCGGAGACCGCACCCATGGCCTTCCGCAGCTGCCCATCGTCGTAACAGACGCGCATCGCACGGCCACCGAGCACGTACGACGGTCGAACGAGCACCGGATACCCGATCTCGGCAGCGGCCAGGAGTGCCTCGTCGACGCCGTCCACGGTTGCCCACGGGGGGCAGCGGATGCCGAGTTCGTCGGCGAGTGCACCGAACAGCTCACGGTCTTCGGCAAGATCGATCGCAGTCAGGGGCGTGCCCATGATCGCGTAGCCGGCTGCCTCGATATGGCGGGCGAGGCGTAGCGGTGTCTGGCCTCCGAACTGCGTGACGACGCCTTCCGGCTCCTCCCGGTCGAGAACGGCGAGCACCTCCTCGGGTGAGAGCGGCTCGAAGTACAGTCGGTCGGACGTGTCGTAGTCAGTCGAGACCGTCTCCGGGTTGCAGTTGATCATGACTGCCTCGTAGCCGAGCGCCCTGAATGTCTGGACCGCGTGCACGCAGCAGTAGTCGAACTCGATCCCCTGGCCGATCCGGTTCGGCCCGGAACCGATGATCACGACCCGCGGCTTCGTCGCGACCGGCAACGCCTCGTCTTCCTCACCCCAGGTCGAGTAGTAGTAGTTGGAGCCCGCCTCGACCTCGCCTGCGCACGAGTCGACACGGCGGTACGACGGCTTGATGCCCCTCGCGTACCGCGCGCGCCGCACGTCATCGCCGCTCGTGCCCCAGGCGGCGCCGATCGAATCGTCACCCCATCCGGCACGCTTGGCACGGAGGATGTCGAGCGACGCCAGCTCGCGTCGCGCGTGCGCGAGTTGCTCCTTGAACCAGGGATGGACACCTTCGGGTATGTCGTCGAACGTCGCCCACGGGGTTGCCGAGCCGGGATCGAGCTCGCGCGATCCAAATCCCTTGAGAAACGCTTCCGTGAACGTGCGGCCGATTCCCATCGCCTCGCCGACCGACTTCATCTGTGTCCCGAGCGTCGTATCCGCTCCCGGAAATTTCTCGAACGCAAAGCGTGGGAACTTGACGACGACGTAGTCGAGTGTCGGCTCGAAGCTCGCGGGAGTCGTCTTCGTGAGGTCGTTCGGAATCTCATCGAGCGTGTAGCCGACGGCGAGCTTCGCGGCGACCTTCGCGATCGGGTAGCCAGTTGCCTTTGATGCGAGCGCCGAGGAGCGGGAGACGCGGGGGTTCATCTCGATAACGCGGATGTCGCCGGTGTCGCGGTTGCGCGCAAACTGGATGTTCGAGCCGCCAGTCTCGACGCCGACGGCGCGGATGATTGCGACCGAGGCGTCACGGAGTTCCTGGTACGCCTCGTCGGAGAGCGTCATCTGCGGTGCAACCGTGACCGAGTCGCCCGTGTGGACGCCCATCGGATCGAGGTTCTCGATCGAGCAGACGATCACAACGTTGTCGTTCAGGTCGCGGATCACCTCGAGTTCGAACTCGTCCCACCCACGAATCGATTCCTCCACGAGCACCTGCGTGATAGGGCTTTCGCGGAGGCCCCGCTCGACGATTGCGCGGAGTTCCTGCTCCGTCTCGGCAAACCCACCGCCGTGCCCGCCGAGCGTGAACGCCGGACGCACGACCGCCGGGGCAGGAATCGGGCCAAGCTGGTCGATCAACGTGACGATCTGCGAGCGCGGGGTACGCAGTCCGCAGCTCTCGACCGCATCGCGGAAGAGGGAGCGATCCTCGGCTCGACGGATCACGTCGACCCGCGCGCCGATCAGCTCGACGCCAAGCTCGTCGAGAACACCGGATTCGGCCAGCTCGATCGCGAGGTTGAGCGCTGTCTGCCCGCCGAGTGTCGGAAGAAGTGCATCGGGGCGCTCGCGGCGAAGCACGTCGGTCACGCCGGCGACATCGAGGGGCTCGATATACGTGCGGTCGGCGAAGCCGGGGTCGGTCATGATCGTCGCCGGGTTGGAGTTGACCACAATCGTGCGGAAGCCGTCCTCGCGGAGGACCTTCAGCGCCTGGCAACCCGAGTAGTCGAACTCGCAGGCCTGGCCGATCACGATCGGGCCAGAGCCGATCAGGCAGATCGATTCGATGTCGGTGCGGCGGGGCATCAGGCAGGTTGCAGGCCCTCGACCCAGCGCTCGAGGATCGGCCACGCATCGTGCGTACCTGGGCCTGCCTCCGGATGGAACTGGACGGATCGAGCGTTCAGCTCGGGATAGTCGAAGCCCTCGACCGTGCCGTCGTACAGAGAGACGTACGTCGCCTCGCGCTCATCGGTGGCCGCGACCGCAAACCCGTGATTCTGGCTCGTGACGAGTACCCTGCCAGTGGCGCGCTCGAGCACAGGGTGATTTGCACCCCTGTGGCCGAATGGCAGCTTGTAGGTCGAGTGCCCCGTCGCCAGGCCGAGTAGCTGGTGCCCGAGGCAGATTCCGAGGATGCTCGTCCGCCCGAGGAGATCGGCGATAGCCGCGACTTCGTCGACCAGCGGTTCCGGATCGCCCGGGCCGTTGGAGAGCAGGACGCCATCGTACTCGGCGAGCTCGTCTGCGGCGGCTGCATGGGGGTACACGGTCACGGCCGCCCCCGCCCGCTGGAGTCGGCGCATGATCGATGCCTTCGCCCCGTAGTCGACGACTGCGACGCGGACGCGGCCAGCCTCGTTGAAGCGTGTCGCCTCGACGGAGGAGACCGCGGAGACGAGCGCCTGCCCCTCCATTGCCGGCTGCTGTCGGATCAGGTCGATCGCTGCGGTCACGTCGAGCTCGTCGTCGTTCGCGACGACGGCTGCGCGCATCGCCCCCGCCGCGCGGATGCGCAGGACGAGCATTCGCGTATCGACGTCCTCGAGAGCGACGATGCCGTGCGAGGCGAGCCATTCAGCCCAGGCGGCCCCACCGCAGCGCCGCATGAGGACGCCCTTGACCCACGGCTGGGAGGATTCGAGCCTGGCGTCGTCGACGCCGTAGTTGCCGATCATCGGTGCCGTGAAGGTGACGAGCTGACCCGCGAAGCTCGGGTCCGTGACCGTCTCCTGGTACCCGGTCATCGCCGTCGTGAAGACCGCCTCACCGAAGGCGACTCCCTGAGCTGCAACCGAACGGCCCGTGATGACGGTTCCGTCCTCGAGCGCGATATACCCGACGCTCATGGCGCGTGCACGACCCTGCCGTCGGCGATCGTCTTGACGATCGAGCCTGTCAGCGTCTCGCGCAGAAGCCACGAGTTCGTCGAACGTGACCTGAGTCGATCTTCGGTCACGAGCCAGCGCGCATCCAGATCGAGGAGCACGAGGTTTGCTCGTTCGCCGACCGCGATCCGCGGTACGGGAAGGCCGAAGACACGGGCCGGCCCGGTCGACATACGCTCGAGAACGAGCTCTAGCTCGAGCTCGCCCGTCTCGACGAGGAAGGTGTTGAGTGCCGCGAAGGCCGTCTCGAGGCCGGTGACGCCGAAAGGAGCCTCCTCGAACGGCGTCTCCTTCTCGTGACGAGCGTGCGGCGCGTGATCGGTCGCGATGGACCCGATGGTTCCGTCCCGAAGTCCCTCGAGCAACGCCTGTCGATCGTCCTCCGCCCGGAGCGGTGGATTCATCTTGCGGTTGGTGTCGAGGGTGCGCACGGTTTCGTCAGTGAGGCAGAGATGGTGCGGTGAGACCTCCGCCGTGACACGCACCCCGCGAGCCTGCGCGGCGCGTACGGCGGCGACGGACTCCCGCGCAGATAAATGCATTATATGCAGAGGCCGTTGTAGATATGCGGCAATGGAACAGTCACGCTCGATCATCACCGACTCCGCGATCGACGGCCACCCGGCAAGACCGAGGGCCGCCGAGACCGAGCCCTCGTTCATCTGCCCGTCTCGGGAGAGGCTCGGATCCTCCTCGTGGAGCGAGAGGATCCGCCGCGCCGCGCCGCTGTACTGCAGAGCCCGCTGCATCAGCCCGCTGGAGACGACGGGATGGCCGTCGTCAGTGAACGCCGCGGCGCCGAGTCGGGCCAACTCGACCATTTCGGTGAGCTCCTCTCCCCGCAGGCCCTTCGAGATCGAGGCCATGAACCCCGTCGGAATGACGGCGTCCGCGCGCGCCTGCTCGATCAGCGCACCGAGCACCGCTGCGGAGTCGACGACAGGATCGGTGTTCGGCATCGCGAGAATCGCGCAGTAGCCGCCCGCAGCCGCAGCGGCGGTGCCGGTCGCGATCGTCTCCTCGTCCTCTCGCCCTGGCACACGCAGATGGACGTGAGGGTCGACGAACGCCGGTGCGAGCACGAGGCCGGGTGCCGGCTCTCCGGCGCGCTCGATGCTCGTGATCACGCCGTCCTCGACGGCCACGTCAAACGCACCGTCGATCTCAGCCGCCACGTCGACAACCCGAGCGCCGCGGACAGTGAGGGTGTCGCCGGGCCTATCCGGCCAGAAGAGCGTCATGCGACCTCCAGCGGGCGGGCGTCGTCGCCGGGCGCGCCGGCGAGAAGGTCGTAGAGGACTGCCATCCGCACGACGAGCCCGAAGCGCACCTGCTCGGAGATGAGCGATCTCGCCGAGTCGGCAACGTCCGGCGCTATCTCGACGCCGCGGTTCATCGGTCCCGGGTGCATCACGATCTGGCTCGGGCGGAGACGGTGCGCCGTCACTCCCCATTCGGCAGCGTACTCGCGGAGCGAGGGTACGTAGGCGGCTCCCGGATCCATCCGCTCCCGCTGCATGCGCAACACGTAGACGACGTCGGCCGACCCGATGTCGGCGATGTCCGTCGAAACCCCACAGCCCATCGACTCGATGCCGCGAGGAATGAGCGTCGGCGGCCCCACGAGCGTAGCCCTCGCGCCGACGAGGGCGAGTGCCTCGATGAGCGATCGGGCGACCCTCGAGTGGAGAACGTCGCCGACAATCGCCACGTGAAGCCCGTCGAGGCGACCGAGCGCCTCGCGCATCGTGTAGAGATCCAGCAGCGCCTGCGTGGGATGCTGATGCTTCCCGTCGCCGGCGTTGACGATGTGAGCGTGCGTCACGCTCGCGACGAGCTCGGGAGCGCCGATGTGCGGATGCCGAATCACAATCACATCCGGGTCGTACTCGGCGAGCGTAAGGGCAGTGTCCTTCAGCGATTCGCCCTTGTCCACCGAGGAACCCGACGAGCGGAGTGCCATCGTGTCGGCCGAAAGCCGCTTCGCGGCGAGGTCGAAGCTCGACAGCGTGCGCGTCGAAGACTCGTAGAAAAGGTTGACGATGAGCCGCCCCCGGAGCGCGGGCAGCTTCTTGACCTCCCGGTCCAGAGAGCGCGCGATCGTGGACGCGGTGCCGAGGAGCCGCTCGACGGCGTTGCGGTCGAGATCGGAGATGCCGAGCAGATGGCGGCGCGGCGGCGGCGGGTCACCCTCGCGCGCGATCCTCAACGGTGCGGTCGTGAGCTCACTCATGGGGGCTCCCTGCGAGCAGGACGCGATCCTGCCCGTCGATCTCGACCAGCTCGACGCTGACCCGCTCGCTCCTTGCGGTGGGTACGTTCTTCCCCACGTAGTCGGGCCGGATCGGAAGCTCTCGGTGCCCGCGGTCGATGAGGACGGCGAGCTGCACCCGTGCCGGGCGGCCGTACTCGAGGAGCGCGTCGATCGCCGCGCGGATGGTTCGACCCGTGTAGAGCACGTCATCGACGAGCACGACCGTCTTTCCTGCGAGCGCGAAGTCGAGCTCCGTGCCTCGGACGAGGGGTTGCGCATGGAGCGGCGAATCCCCACCCCGCGCAAGCACGTCGTCGCGATGGAAGGTGATGTCGACGGCACCCGCGTCCACCGTGATCCCGGAGCGCTCGGCGAGGAGCTGGCGCAGCCGGTCGGCGATAGGCACACCCCGCGTGTGGATTCCGACGAGCGCGAGGGCACCGGGATCGGCATTGCGCTCGATCAGCTCGTGCGCGATCCGCGAAAGCGTCCGTCCAACGGCTGCGTCGTCGAGCAAGATCTTCGGCGCCGTTCGGCCCGGGACGTGCGAGTTCATGGCGCTCCTTTCCGACCTCTCGGGGCCGGTTTAAAGGGTCGCGCCACATTCTAGGGCACGGACCCGACGACCGTGGTGCGGGACGTCAGGCAGAGCGCCCGACGATCACGAGCTGATCGAGCCGGATAACGATCTCAGCAGGCAGATCCCGCCCGGCGCGGGCTTCACCCTCCTCGATCTCCTCGACCGGGAGGAGATCGAATGTCGAGATGTGCCTTCCCGCGATGCGCCGAAGCGCCTCGGCCCGGGTCAGCGTTGTCTCGGCGACGATCCGCCTCGTCTCGACGCGCGGGAAGCCGGCCGTGACGAGATCCGCCTCGAGGGCCGACTGCGTCGGGAAGCGGGCCCGATCGATGTCGCGTATCGACGGAAAGTACGGACACAGCCAGTACGTTTCGAAGTGATCCTCGTGAAACGTCGCGATGGCCGCCCTGCCCGCGGCAGCGACGACCCTGCGCGCCTCGGCAAGCGCGGCGCCCCTGTCGACGAGATGAATGACGAGCGACATCGTCACGCGATCGAACCACGAGTCGCGGAAGGGCAGGCTGTCGGCCATCGCCTGCCTGATCCCGACGCCGGCGGGAACCGTCGCGCGCGCAATCGAGACCATCTCTTCGCTCCCATCGACGCCCCAGACCTTGGCGCGCGCCTCGGTAGCGAGTGCAGCCGCCAGGCGGCCCGTGCCACAGCCGACATCGAGGATCCGCTGCCCGCGAAGAGCACCCAGTTCGACCAGGGCTTCGAACCGCGCCCACCAGGCGTCGTCGGGCGGCCGCAGCGTGTCATAGTCCCGCGCGCGGGCGTCGAAGTCCGGGCGCCGCTCTGGAGTCACGCGTCGGGCGCCGGGGCATCGGTTGGCGACCGCCTCGGGCGGGCGCCCCGATGGACGAGCGTCGGCTCGCCGCGCTCGGAATAAGGGATCTCGATAATGTCGAAGTCAGCGGGGACGACGGTGTTCGCAAACAGCTGACGCGCCTCGTCGCCGGCCTCGCGGCCGAAGTAGCGACTCGAGACGTGTGTCAGCGCGAGCATCTTGACGCCGGCCTCGCGGGCGACGACCGCTGCCTGCCCCGCCGTCGAATGGCCGGTCTCCCGCGCCCGTGGCAGTTCATCCCCGCAGAATGTTGCCTCGTGAACGAGCAAGTCCACGCCCTCGGCGGCCGCGACGACGGTCGCCGCAGGAGCCGTATCACCGGTCAGTGCAATCGACCGCGCCGGCCGTTCCACTCCGAGCACCTGTTCTGGGTGGACGATTTCGCCACTCGTGAGCGTCACCGACTCGCCGCGCTGAAGCGCACCTCGCTCACGCCCGGGAGGAACGCCGAGCGTGTCGGCGGTTGCGACGTCGAAGCGACCCGGGCGAGTCGCCTCGGCAATGAGATACCCGAGAGCCTGCGTGCGATGGTCGACGGCGAACGCACGGATCTCGTAGTCCCCCCGCGCGAGCACGTCCCCAGGCCCGATCTCGACGGTCTCCACGGGATACGTCAGGTTCCCGAAGACACGCCGCAAGGCTGCGAGCAGATCCCGCAGCCCGCTCGGACCGTAGAGCGTCAGCGGAACCTCCCGTCCCCGCAGGGCGAAGGTCTTGAGCATCCCCGGGAGCCCGAGGTAGTGGTCCGCGTGGAAGTGGGTGAGAAAGATCTCCTCGAGATCGATCAACCCGACGTCGGAGCGGAGCAGCTGGCGTTGGGTGCCTTCGCCGCAGTCGATGAGGATGCGATCGCCGCCACGCCGAATGAGCGTCGCCGACGTGGCGCGCTTGGCGGTGGGAGCCGAACCCGACGTCCCGAGGAACACGACGTCCAGATCCACGGGTCAGGAGTCTAGCGGGGGCGTCGGTGTCGGCCTGCGGAGGCTACGGAAGACGCAGGACCTGACCGGGAGCGATCGTCGAGCCGGTGAGGTGATTGACCTTGCGGAGATTCCAGACGCCCTCACGCGGATCGCCGCGATACGACGATGCGGCGATCGACCAGAGCGTGTCCCCCGGCTCTACCCGGTACGAGCGCGCCGACCCGCCGGCGTCCGAATCGCGAGCCAGGAGCGCCCACATGGCGACGGCGACGAGAGTGACGAGAAGGATCCGACCGAACATATGTTCGTCATCATGCACGAACAGGCGTTCGTTGTCAAGTGATCTGCCGTAGCTATCTCAGCTGACGCGAGAACGTCCTCGACCGAAACGCGCTCGACTCGGGGACGAGCCGCACCGCTACGGTCGCCGGCCGCAGGCGACCTTCCCGGCGGAACGTGAATCGAGCGGGCCGAAGGGGAAGCGCCTTGCCGCCGAGGCAACCCGGGCTCGTCGCGGTCCGACGCTCCATCGCCGTCGTTGCCGCGACACCGCCGAGCCTCCCGGGAAGCAGGCAAGCGACGACATCTGCCCCTTCCGCGGCGGTGGCCTCGAACCGGATCATTCTCCTGGCCTCGATCCGCCACGTCGGGGCCTCCGCGCCGATAACACGCTTCGCGGGATACCACGCGGGCGTCGGCGAGGTACAACCGGGCTCCGACTCGGTGATCGCCGTGCGCACGGCCGCTGCCGAGGCGCGCGGCGCGCCGTCGACGCGATGGAGGGCCGACTGGAAGCCGTCCCGTTCGATGTTGTCGTAGAAGCCGAAGAAGTTCAGCTCGGCGACGTGTGGGTCGCAGGCGACCTCGCGAACGAGCTCGCCGTAGATCAGCGCCTGCGAGTCCTCGTCGGTGACGACGACGTTCTCGACGCCCGAGTAGCCGACCAGCCCGTCGGTGTCGACCTGCCAGCCGACCTCGTCGAGATAGAGGCGGAGGCCGTTGACCGTCGTAGGCTGCGGCGTGCCGCGGAACGCGTCCCAGACTGCTTGTTCGATACGCCCGAGATCCGCGACGCCGGCGTTCGGCCAGGAGTAGCCCCGGTCGAGGCCATCGGTTGCCCGGTCCGGGTAGGGATGGAAGCTGAGGCCGTCCATCAGCGGCAGCATTCGCCCACTGGAGCGGTACCAGGTGCCGAGGGCAGCGAGAAATCGCACGGGCGAGGTGGAGATGTTGCTGAGCGCAGTCGGCCGGTCGTTGCCACGGGGCGAAAGGCCGAGGCCGATCACGCGGATCCCCGGGTCGACGGCCTTGAGCGCGTCGTAGCCGGCCGCGAGAAACGCACCGGTAGTGGCCGCCGAGGCGTTCGTGCCGTTCATCCGGAACTGTGGGCGGAGGAAGGCCGGCTGGTTCGGCTCGTTCATGACCACGAACTGCTTCACGCTGGGATATCGCTGCGCGACCGCCGTCAGCCAGGTGGCGAAGTCGGCAGGACGGACGAATCCACCCTCGAGCTCGCGCGGCGGATACGGGTAGACCGCAAGCACGACGCGGAGCCCGGCCCGTTCCGCCTCCGGAATCGCGCGGTCGAGTGCGTCCTGATCCTGGATGACGAGCGGCTCACTCGGCACCCAGCGAGTCGTCATCACCGACTGCTTCAGCTTGAGGCCGGCCATCTGGGAGAAGAACGCCGAGCCGGAATCCGCAGCCCACTTCGCGGTGTCGTCATTCGCCCCCACGTCGGCCGCAGGCGCCGCTCCCACCATCGCGAGGCTCGCCGCAACCACGACCATTGCCACAGTTCTCCGCACCGAAGTCTTCGATTCGCCGCAGGGCACCCTTGTCCTCGGCACCAGCTCGGAATCCTAGCGGCGTTCGAGGTGCTCGAGCAACGCATCGAGGAGGCGACGTGAGCCGAATCGAACGGGATCGTCGGCGACGAGACCCGTCTCTGCCTCGGCAGCAGCGATTGCTGCTCTGGCGCCGAGATCGTCGAGATTTCGCGTATTCAGCGCGATGCATGCGACTGCGGCTCGACGGCAAGGCAGCGAGACACGCTCGTGCAGGTCGACGAGCTCCGCGAGCGGAAGCAGCGGGTGGCCGGGATAGCCGTCGATCTCGGTCGCGCCCGCCATGTGACAGAGGACGAATGCGTGTGGTGCAGAGCCGTGGATCAGCCCGAGCGTGACTCCTGAGTACCCGGGATGCGAGATCGAGCCCTGGCCCTCGACGAGCAGGAGGTCTCCCCCACGCCGTCCTCCCTCGACAACGAGCCTCTCGGCAGCTCCGGCGATGAAATCGGCAACGACGGCATCGACGGAAATCCCCCAGCCCGCGATCGCGATGCCGGTCTGGCCTGTCGGGACAAACCTCGCGGAGATCCCGTGCGATTGCGCCTCGCGCGCGAGTTCGAGCGAGACCGTCATCTTTCCGATCGCGCAATCCGAGCCAACCGTGAGCACGATATCGCCGGGGACCTCGAGGTTTGCGCCTGTCGCGACATCGAGATCGGTTGGGGGGCGGCGCAGATCACGCAGGATCGCGCCGGATGCCGCTGCGAGAGGCGCGAGCTCGACGTCGTCCTCGATGAACTCGTGCAGCCCGTTGTCGATCCCGATTCCGTTTCGGATGCACTCCCGGAGCAGCTCCCGCCAGGCCGGAGGGAATCGCCCACCAACCGTTGCCACACCGACGAGCGCCGCCTCCGGCGCAAACCGCAACGAGGACTCGACATCGCCGACGATCGGCACATCCCGTTCCCGCTCGCCGGCGCGAGTCGAGTCCAGGATCGCGACCACGTCGTCGGCGCCGTAGCGCAGGACGCCGTTCATCGTCTTCGCCCAGTGCGGGTCGCCGGAGAACCCCTCGGCAAGGATCAGAAGACGTCGTGAGTTAGCCGACACCGAGTCCCGGCTCCTCCGACGGCACCTGTACGCCGTCGATGAATGCGACACCGGGACACGGGTCCTCGGCGAGCAGAAGATTGCCGTCGAGGTCGACGTGGTCGCAGAGCGGCGCGACGACGCAGCCGGCGGCGATCCCGATCCCCGACTCGACCATGCAACCGAGCATCACCCCGAGACCGAGGGCGCGGGCAGCGTGTGCCATCCTGATCCCCTCGCGAATGCCGCCCGACTTCGCGAGCTTGATGTTGATCCCGTGTGCGATTTCTCCACACCGTGCGACGTCGGCGAGCGTGTGGCAATCCTCGTCAACGTAGATCGGTATCGGAGATCGCTCCTTCAACTCCTCCCCCGTCGGGTCACCGGCCGTCAGCGGTTGTTCGACGTACGCGACGCCGAGCTCCGCAAGCTGCGGGATCGCCTCGAGCGCTTCGGCCAGCGACCACCACTCGTTGACGTCGACCTGCAACGTGACGTCGGTTCGCGAACGTACGGCGCGCACCCGTTCCACGTCGAGACCGTCGCCGCCGCCCAGCTTCAGCTTGAGGCGCTTGAACCGGTCTGCCACCTTCTCTGTTCG
>NZ_JBDSNT010000030.1:0-8640 GCF_039915195.1 Gaiella sp. | reverse complement strand
AGCCGTTGTGAGCGGAGCAGCCGCCCATCACGCGGGCGCGCTGAAACGCGATCGGCTCACGCCCTGCAAGCTGCCCGCTGGCGTAGCCCCATTCGTGGGAGGTGACGAGCGCGCCGCCGTCGAGCAGATCGGCGGGCCAGAGACCGGACGACCGCGTGCCGTAGTCCGGCCCCGCCTCGACAAGAATGACCCGCGCTTCGCTCTCGGTAGCGAGACGGCCGGCGACCACACACCCCCCGCTGCCACCGCCGACCACGAGGACGTCACATGCGAGGCGGGAGGACATCGCAGCAGGCTATCGCGAACGAGACCCGTACTCGTCCGGGCGCAGAGTCGAGAGGAGACCGAACGTGAGCGAATCCCGCCCGCTGGTCGAGATCGAGAGAGCAGCGCCCTAGTGGCACGCGGCCCCTTGGGCAGGCTTGTTCGGCGGCACGTCGAGTGAGGGCTTGGACTCGAAGAAGCCGAACGGCTTCAGCCAGAACGAGACGACATCCGCCGGCATCACCGGCCATTCCTCGGGCCGCGCCACGTGATGGAGACCGAAGACGTGCCAGAGCACGACGTCGGTGTTCTCGATCGACCGATTCGCCGCCGTCCACACAGGAAGACCCGTGTCCTCCGCCGCCTGCACCGGGAACTCACCACACGGCCAGCGCTCGTCCTCCGCAAACGGCGTTACCCAGAGCGAGTGCTCGAGCGCCTGCGCGCGGGAGAACCCCACTCGTGGCCTCTCGTTCGTCGCTGTCGGATGCCGCGCGGCGAACGCTGCCCGGAGACGATCCGTGAACAGCGGCCTCCCCGCCACCGTGTACGCTCACGCGCTATGGCTCATCGCTCGGGAGCACCGTCTAGCCGCACGCGCGTGAAGCGCGTTCACGAGAACGCTGCGTACGACCGGCAGACGATCGACGCAATCCTCGACGCGGCACTCGTCTGCCATCTCGGCTTCGAGCGCGACGGGCAGCCATACGTGATCCCGACGCTGCATGCCCGCCTCGGCGACCGGCTGTACGTCCACGGCTCGGCGGCAAGCAGGACAGTTCGCGCAGTCAGCGAGGGGATTCCGGCATGCGCCACCGTGACGCTCCTCGACGGCATCGTTCTTGCCCGGTCGGTCTTCGAGCACTCGATCAACTACCGATCGGTCGTCGTGCTCGGCACGGCGACGACCGTGACGGAGGCCGACGAGAAGAACGCCGTTCTCGAGGCATTCACCGAGAAGCTTCTTCCCGGCCGGTGGGCAGACTCGCGCCCTCCGACGCGGAAGGAACTGAAGGCGACGGGCGTGCTCTGGCTACCCCTCGACGAGGCGTCGGCGAAAGTTCGCGTCGGTGGGCCCGATGACGACGGCACGCCCGATGCGGAGCTCGACGTCTGGGCTGGACACATACCACTGACCGTCCGGTCTCTCTCGCCCGTGCCCGCGCCCGACCTCAAGGCCGGCCTCACGGTGCCGGCGTACGCGAAGCGCTACAAGCGGCCCGGGCTCACGGTCCCGCTGCCTGGCTAAGGCCAGGGAGCACGCCCGCAGGGAAAGCGACTGCGGCGCCTAGCGGCCGAGCCAGCCCCGCCGGAAAAAGTAGCCGACCACGATCGCGAGCGTCATCAACTCGACGCCGATCCCGAAGACCAGGAAGTGGCCCAGACCGCCAACATTGGCGACCAGCCACCCGAGGTTCTGCCCGAAGAAGCCGGTCAAGAACGTCAGGGGCATGAAGACGGTCGCGATGATCGCAAGCTGCTTCATGACCACGTTGAGTCGGTTCGACACCGTAGAGAGATAGACATCCATGGCACCTGTCAGGAGATCGCGATACGTATCGATCATGTCGCCGATCCTGATCAGGTGGTCGTAGACGTCGCGGAAGTAACGCTGGTCATCATCGGTCATGCCAGGGAACGACTCGACCCCGACGACGATCGAGGAGAAGAGGTCCCGTTGCGGCGCGATGACCTTGCGCATCGTCACGAGAGTCCGCTTCATCGCAAAGATCTCCTGCAGCGCGGCGTCACCCGCGTCACGGAAGATCTCGTCCTCGAGCGCGTCGATCCGGTCGTCGATTGTCTCGAGGCGCGGGAAGAAGCTGTCGACAAGGCCGTCCACGACCGCGTGCATCAGCCGGGCCGGATCATCGACGGGCGCATCCCGCTTGACGTAACGCTCGCGGAGCGCCGCGAGCGAGGGCGCTGCGTCGCGGTGCACCGTGACGAGAAACCGATCGGAGTAGAAGCAGTGCACCTCGACGAGCCCGTCGCTGTCGTCCTCGCTCGACGCCCCGAACACGACAAGGAACACGTAGTCGTCGTACTCGTCGATCTTCGGGCGTTGATCGAAGCGCCATGAGTCCTCGAGCGACAGAGGATGGAAGCCGAACTCGTCGCGCAGGATCTCGAGATCGCCCACCTCCGGGTCGTGAAGATCGAGCCAGAAGAACTCTCCGTCGGCGAGCAGGTCGTGCACCCTGTCGCGCTCGATCTGCAATCGCCGTTTCGCCGAGCAGTGGAGGAGGTTGCCCGGGTCGGGCGCGTCGGGATCGATGCTCACTCGGCGATCGTACGCCCGGCGCCGGAGGCCATCCCGCCCGGCGGGTACGACTCTCGGTCTCTCGGGAACACGCTCACGGTAGGCTCCTGCCGTGGACTTCGACACCGTCGTGATGAAGTTCGGCGGCTCCTCGGTCGCCGATCCAGCCAAGATCCAACACGTCGCGAGACGCCTCGTCGAGGCGAAGCAGCGCGGCCTGCGCGTCGTCGGCACGGTGTCCGCGATGGGCAAGACAACCGATGGGCTGATCGATCTCGCCCACCAGGTTTCGCCGACGCCGAACGCACGCGAGTTCGACATGCTGCTCTCGACCGGCGAGCGAATCGCCTGCGCCCTCGTCGCAATGGCGATCCACGACCTCGGGCAGGTGGCGATCTCCCTGACGGGATCCCAGGCCGGGATCCTCACGGACGGCGCTCACATGAAGGCCAAGATCCGCGAGATCCGAGGCGACCGAGTCAAGGATGCTCTCGACGAGGACAAGATCGTTCTCGTCGCGGGGTTCCAGGGATTCTCCCGCGACACGATGGACGTAACGACGCTTGGCCGCGGCGGCACCGACGCAACGGCCGTCGCGTTGGCGGCAGCGCTCGGAGCCGCATGCGAGATCTACTCCGACGTGCCCGGCGTCTTCACTGCCGACCCGCGGATCGTGCCGAACGCCAGGAAGCTACCGACGATCTCGTACGAGGAGATGCTCGAGATGTCTGCGTCCGGTGCGAAGGTGCTCATGTTGCGCGCGGTCGAACTGGCGCGCAATCACGGTGTTCGTATTCATGCCCGCTCCACGTTCTCGGACGAGGAGGGCACCTGGGTTCAGGAAGGAGCCTCGATGGAGCAGCCAATCGTGTCGGCGGTGACCCACAGCGAGAACGACGTGGTCTTCACGCTGTCCGACATCCCCGACCGGCCCGGCGTCGCCGCGCTGATCTTCGACGTCGTCGGCTCGGCGCACGTGAACGTCGACACGATCATCCAGAACGTCGTTCACGGGAATGCCGAAATGTCGTTCTCCGTGCCCGCGGAGGACGTGCCGGCAACGCAAGGTGCTCTCGAGAGCACGCGCGCCGAACTCGGGGCGTTCACGGTCGAGGAGAACCACGATCTCGGCAAGGTCTCTCTGATCGGCGCCGGGATGCGCTCGCATCCGGGCGTCGCGGCGAAGATGTTTCGCACGCTCGCGGACCACGGGATCAACCTGCAGATGATCTCGACATCCCCCATCAAGATCTCGTGCATGATCGCTCGCTCCGAGATCCCGAACGCCGTCCGGGAGCTGCACGCCGCGTTCGAGCTCGAGAACGAGCCGTTCAACGAGGCGTAGCGGCGGGCAGGCAGGGAGGCTCCGCCGCCTCGCTGCCGAATCACGCTGACAATGGACCTCTCCAATCGAACCACCGAGACGCTCATCACCGCAGGCATCGGTATCGCGGTCGTGATCGCCCTTCGGGTCACGCTCGACTTCGCGTACAACCGCTACGAGACGCGCCTCGAGCGACGCGATCCGGGCGCGGTGGCCCGGCGGCGCACGACGTTCCACTTCGCACGCCGCATCGGCGTCGCCCTCGTCGCGACGATCGCAGTCTGGTCCGTGCTGTCGCTCTACGACATCACATCGGAGATAGCGAAGGCGCTCCTCGCCTCGAGCGCCGTCCTCGCGCTGTTCGCGGGTCTCGCATTCAGCACCCCGCTTTCGAATCTCGGCTCGGGTCTGCTCGTGGCCTTCACGCAGCCGCTCCGTCTCGGCGATCGCATCACGGTCGACGGCGAGACGGGTTTCGTCGAGGAGATGGCTCTGATCTACACGACGCTCGTCACCGATGACGCGCGTCGCGTGTTCGTCCCGAACACACAGCTGACGACGAGCAAGATCATCAACCGGACGATCAGGGATCCGCGACGGCTGATCTCGGCGCAGTTCCCCGTCTCGATCGAAACGCCCATCGACGAAGCCCGGGAGGCGCTTCTCGCCTCCATCACGACGCTGCCCGGGACGAACGGTGAGAGCGCACGCGTCCTCGTCGGCGACATTGTCGATCGCACCGTATGGCTCCAGGTCGCAACCTACGGTCCGATGAACGCAGACGTCGTCTCGCTCGTGAGCGACCTGCGCGAGCTCGGGCTCCGAGCGCTCCGCGAGAAGGGGTTTCTCGCCGCCTAGAACCACTACGGGCCGCGGTTGCCCGCGGCCCGTGTGCCGATGCGCCTTCCTGCTCCGGGCTAGTTGGCCGGCGGCAGGAGAACCTTGTTGATCACGTGGATCGTGCCGTTCGACGCCTTGATGTCCGTCTTCGTGACGAGCGTCGAGCCGTTGAGGTAGACCTTGCCGCCCCTGACGGAGATCTTGACGGCGGCACCGTTCACTGTCTTCACCGACTTGCCGTCGAGCGTGACGACCTTGCTCGCGGGGACGTTGCCCTTGACGACGTGGTAGAGAAGAACGCTCTTCAGCAGCGCCTTGTTCTTTCCGAGCTTGGCGAGCGTCGCCTTCGGAACCTTCGCGAACGCAGCGTCGGTCGGTGCGAAGACCGTGAACGGGCCCTTCCCCTGGAGCGTCTTGACGAGGCCCGCAGAGGTGAGGAGCGAGGCGAGCGTCTTGAACTGGCCGGCAGCGACGGCAGTGCCGACGATGTCCTTGTTGGCCTGCTTGCTCGCGCCTGCTGTGGGGGCGATAACGACGGCGACCATGATGGCCGAGAGTGCGAGAAGTACGAGGATCTTGCGCATGGCTGACTTCCTTCCGTGTCGGGGGCTGTCCTTCTTTTGTCCAACTATCCCCCTGATACGGGCCGACGGCGCAGCTGGATCACTCGCGTCCCCGCGATCGTCGTATGTCGTGGTCCGAAGACGAGCACGAGAGGAGATGCCGGAGGCGACCAAGGCCACCCCCGGCATGCAGCGGCTTCGCCGCATTGCTCCTACATGCAGTTGCGGAGCGCCTGAGCCTCAGGCAGTCCTTCGAGCTTCTTCAGCGTGTTGTTCTCGATCTGGCGGATGCGCTCGCGTGTGACGCCGAACGCCTGCCCCACCTCTTCGAGAGTGCAGGGCTGGGTGCCACAGAGACCGAACCGCAGCTCGATCACCCTCCGCTCCCGATCGGGAAGCGATGACAGAGCGAGGTCGATATCCGACCTGCGCAGCGACACCGACGTCGTATCGAACGGTGACTCCGCCGTGTCGTCCGGCACGAAGTCGCCGAGCGACGAGTCCTCCTCCTCGCCGATCGGCTTCTCGAGCGAGATCGGCTGCTGCGCCATCCGGAGAATCTCCCGCACCTCCTCCGTTGGGATCTCGAGCTCCTCCGCGATCTCCTCCGGCCTCGGCTCACGGCCCAGTCGCTGCACGAGCTGGCGCTCGATGTGTACGACCTTGTTGAGCTTCTCGACCATGTGCACCGGGATCCGGATCGTGCGCGCCTTGTCCGCAATCGCGCGCGTGACGGCCTGCCGGATCCACCACGTGGCGTACGTGGAGAACTTGTACCCCTTGCGATGGTCGAACTTCTCAACCGCCCGGATCAGACCGAGCGACCCCTCCTGGATCAGATCCAGGAACGAGAGGCCCCGACCGAGGTACCCCTTGGCGATGGAGACGACGAGCCTCAGGTTCGCCTCGATCATGTGCTGCTTCGCCGCCATGTCGCCACGCTCGATCCTCTTCGCGAGCGAGACCTCCTGATGCGCTGTCAGCAACGGCACCTTCCCGATCTCGCGCAGGTAGAGCCTGAGCGAGTCGAGCGAGGGCTCGACGCTGAGGTCGAGCTTGGGTGCCGCCTTCTCCTCTTCCACCGGAACCGCCTCGTGGGGCAGCCGCTTGTGCTGCTCCCCTTCGACGAGCTCGATCGAGTGGTCGGTCGCGTACGTGGTGAACTCCTCTAGTTGCTCCTTCGTCAACTCGACGTCCTCGAGCGCGGTGACGATCTCGTCGTAGGTGAGAAACCCCTTCTCCTGCCCCTGCTCGATGAGCTTGTGCAGTTCCTCGACGTCTGGCAGAGCGATTTCGACCGAGAGCATGAACCCCTTCTTCTCGTGGTTGACGAAGACGAGCCCTATCCCTGTAAGTACCGATCCCCCGACCCCCTCCGGCCGGCTTCCCCCTTGCAGGCGGCGAATCCTATACGTGAGATCAACGCTTTGTGCGACCAATTTCGAGACGCGTTCGAAGCTCCCCCACTGGCTCGCCGTGGCTGTTTTCTACCGTGACGAAACCGAGCGTCCCCGTCTCGATGCCGAACCGGCGGAGAAAGTGGGCGAGTGCAGGGCGAATTGCCCGGAAGGCCCCGTCCTCCACCTTGAGAGCGACCCCGAGCCCGTCGGGCGAACCTGCGCAGAAGAGACCTTCGGCCCCTCCCTTCGCGATCCATCCGTCGACCTCCGAAACGAACATCGCATCCGCGGCGATCGGCCCCCGGAGCATCTCCGGGTAGGCGCGAATCGCGGCGACCACTCGCGAGCCCCCCTCGAGATGAGGCAGGCGAGCGAAGGCATGCGCGCAGCGATCGAGGGGCAAAGCGAAGGTCGGCACGCCGCAGCCGTCGATCGCTACTTCGATCGACGCCGGGTCGACATCGGTAGCGGCCGCGACCGTCGCGAGCAGCTCCACCTGCAAGGGGTGGGAGGCGAGGCGATACCCGCTCGTCTCGTAGCCGCGCTCGTGGCAGAGGAGCAGAAACCCCGCATGCTTTCCCGAGCACGTGTGCTCGATCGGCGTCGGTTCGGCTCCGGTCTCGAGGTCGGTCTCAGCTGCGTGCGCTTTCGCGAGGAGCCCGCGTACGATCTCGAGTTGCTCGGGTCGGGCGAGGTGCGAAGAGCACGCAATCGCGATCTCGCGGTCGTCGAGATCGGCTCGCGCGCTCACGAGCGGGAGGACCTGAATCGGCTTCGCAGCGGAGCGGAGGAAGACGAGCGACCGCGGATCGCCCGCTTCGGCGACGATCTGCCCGTCGCGGACGGCGACGGCATGCACGGCGTGTCGCGCCTCGACGATGCCTCCGCGCACCACCTCGACCTGGATCGGATCGGCCATTGCAGGGAAACTACTAGGAGATGCCAGAGCTACCGGAAGTGGAGGCGTGGGTACGCGAGCTCGACCCGCTCGTCGTGCGGGCGCCGATCGAGCGTGCCGGCCCCGCGCACATCGCGACCGTGAAGACGTTCGACCCGCCACTGCGCTCGCTCGAGGGACGGACGTTTGGCGGGGCGCACCGGCGCGGCAAGAACCTCGTGCTCCCCACCGCAGACGGCGAGCTCGTCCTTCGCGTCCACCTGATGAGCGCCGGGCGGCTGCGTTACCACGCGCCCGGGGCAAGGACGCCCAAGACGCCGATGTTCCGTCTCACGTTCACGGACGGCGGCGAGCTCGTGCTCACCGAGGCCGGGAAGAAGAAACGCGCGGGCGTCTGGCTCTTGACACCCGAGGGGCTCGAAGCAGAGCTCGCGCATCTCGGCCCCGACGCGCTCGGCCTCGGGCCGGAGCGACTCGGCGAGATCCTGGAGCGCGAGCGGAGGCAGCTCCACCCGCTACTACGCGACCAGCGGGCTCTCGCGGGAATCGGTCGTGCACATGCAAACGAGATCCTCTGGCTCGCGAAGCTCTCGCCGTTCAAGCTCTCGACTGACCTCTCGGACGAGGAGGTCGCGCGACTCGCGGCGGCGATCGACGACGACCTCTCGCGCGCACTCACACTGCGCGAAGCGGGCAAGGGCGACACGATCGTCTACCGGATCCACGGACACTTCGGTGAGCCATGCCCGCTCGGCCACGACACGCTCCGGCGCGTCGCGTTCGAGGAGCACACGATCACGTACTGCCCGACCTGTCAGACGGGGGGCAAGGAGCTCAAGGACCGGCGGCTGTCACGACTTCTGCGCTAGGCCTCGAGCAGCAGCCGTTACCAGGCCGCATGTCGGCAGATGCTCCGGCTGTCCACCTCCAAGAGATCCTGCCGTGCGGTCAGGACCAAGTTGGGACGCGCCGCGCCTCCTCGCAAGACAGCGCAGATGACCGGACCACCGGTCCGGACAGGCCCGGGAGGCGAATCGTCGGTGCTAGGTTCCCGAGATGCCGGACCGGTCGCATCTCGTCGACGACAT
>NZ_JBDSNT010000118.1:0-7515 GCF_039915195.1 Gaiella sp. | reverse complement strand
ACAGATACAGCCAGGCTGCCGTGGTGGCGTCGTACGGTGAGATGAGCAGCGCGCCTCCGCCCTTCGAAGACGTGCGCATCCCGACCCTTCTCGTGCTCGCAGAGGACTCGTACGTCCGCTACGACGACCTGCTCGACGCCCATCAGGCCGCGCTCGGTGATCTCCTCGAGGTCGTCACCGTCCCCGGCGGCCATACCGTGCTCTGGGATGCGCTCGAGGAGACATCGCGTGCCGTCGCGGCATTTATCCGCGACTAGCCGGAGCTCCCGACACGCTTTCCCTCTCGCGGTCCTCTCAGCAGCCTCGACGCGAGACCGTCAAGCACCTGGCCGGCGGGCCGGCCCCTTCAGGATCGCGCGAAGCGCGCAGAAGAGATTCGGGTGAGAGGGCCCCGATACGCTTTCCCTCTCGGGGTCCTCTCACCCGACATACTCGTCGGCGATCGACAGAACGTCGTCGAGGATCGCGAGACCTTCCTCGGCCTCCTCGCGCGTGACCGTCAATGGTGGCACCACCATGACGACGTTCCAGTGCGACATGAGGTAGAGGCCCCGGTCGAGCGCTGCCTTCGCCATCCGCGCGACGGGAGCTGCCGCCTCGCCCGACGCGTTGAACGGCACGAGCATCTCGCGCGTGTCGCGGTTCTTGACGAGCTCGATCCCCTGGAAGCACCCAAGCCCACGCACCTCTCCGATCGACGGATGCTTCGCCTGCAGAGCGCCGAGCGCGTCCTTGAAGTAGTCGCCCATCGCAGCGGCGTTCTCGACGATGCCTTCCTCCTGGAACGCCTCTATCGAGGCAACAGCCGAGGCACAGGCGAGCGGATGGCCCGCATATGTCAGGCCGCCAGGGAAGAACCTGTCGCGCACCTGGTCGACGATCTCGCCCCGGGCGATCATCGCACCGAGCGGTACGTAGCCCGAGTTGATGCCCTTCGCGACACAGAGGATGTCAGGCACGACGTCCCAGTGCTCGCAGGCGAACCACCTGCCGGTGCGACCGAAGCCCGCCATCACCTCGTCGAGGATGAGCAGGATCCCGTGTCGGTCGCAGACCTCGCGAATGCTCTCGAGGTAGCCGTCGGGTGGCACGATGATGCCGTTCGTGCCGGTCACTGTCTCCAGGATGATCGCGGCCACCGTGTGCGCGCCCTCGTACTCGAGGATCTCCTCGATGTGCGGCGCTCCGGTGCACACCGGGCACGGGTCGGGGTGCCCGGCCGGGCAGCGGTAGGTGTACGGATCGAAGGCGCGCACGATGCCTGCCATACCCGGCTCGGCCGCCCACCGGCGCGGATCTCCGGTGAGTGAGACGGCGCCGTGCGTGGCACCGTGGTAGGAGCGGTAGCGCGCGACGATCTTATGGCGGCCCGTGACCATGCGCGCGAGCTTGATTGCGTTCTCGTTTGCCTCCGCGCCGCCGTTCGTGAAGAACGAAACGGAGAGATCCCCGGGAGTGACTTCCGAAAGCATCCGGCCGAGCTGCGAGCGCGATTCGCTTGCCATCGGCGGGCCGATCGTGCAGAGCTTGTCGGCCTGATCCTTGATCGCCTGGATGATCTTCGGGTGCTGGTGCCCGATGTTGACGTTAACGAGTTGCGAGGCAAAGTCGAGATAGCGCTTCCCGTCGTAGTCCCAGAAGTGGCGGCCCTCTGCGCCTGCGACCGCGATCGGGTTGATCGCGTTCTGTACCGACCACGAGTAGAGAACGTGCTCCTTCGCGTCGGCGACGATCTGGGCGCCGAGGTTCGGGTCTGTCTCGATCGTGGCCATCCTGGGCTCCTTCGTCGTCGCTCGTTCGCTCGATCGTAGCGTGCCGCAACCAACGAATCACGGACGAGAGCGTCCGGACCGCCTCCTCGAAGAACCACGAGTTTCCGAAGGCAGTCCGGGCAGGCCCGGACTCTGTCGGGACAGACGAGATAGCCGAACGTGAGTGACTAGCCCCACCGGTCGGGGGTCATTGCGAGTGCGTACTAGACCAGCTGCTCCATGAATCGCGCGCGTTTGACGAACTGCCCGAAGCCCGGCTCCACCCTGAGCTCGCCGTCCTGCACGACGACAGTGCCCCGGATCAGGGTGGTGTCGACGTCGCCCTTCACCTCGGTGCCCTCGAACAGGTTGTAGTCCGACTTCGAATGGTGCGTCGCGGCCGAGATCGTCGTCATCCGGTTCGGATCGAAGATGACGATGTCCGCGTCCGAGCCAGGAGCGATGGTGCCCTTGCGCGGGTAGAGGCCGAACAGCTTCGCCGGGTTGGTCGCGAGGAGCTCGACCATCCGGTTCAGTGAGATCCGGCCCTCGTTGACTCCGAAGTGGTGAATCATCCTCAGTCGATCCTCGAGGCCCGGTGCCCCATTCGGGATCTTCGAGAAGTCGTCGCGGCCGAGGGTCTTCTGTCCGTCCAGGAGGAACGCGCAATGATCCGTCGAGATCGCGGAGAGAACGTCGTCGCGCACCGCGCTCCAGAGCACCGGCTGGTTCGCCTTGTCGCGGACGGGAGGCGAGAAGACGTACTTGGCTCCGCCGAAATCGGGCTCTTCGAGATCCGTAATGTCGGTGAAGAAGTACTGGGTGCACGTCTCACCCCAGACGTCCCAGTTCTTCTCCCGTGCCGTCTTGATGGCGTCGACGGCGTCCTTGCATGTCACGTGGACGACGTAGAGCGGCGCGCCGGCGATCCGCGCGAGCTGGATCGCGCGGTTGGTCGCCTCACCTTCGATCTCGGGGGGCCGGGTCAGCGCGTGGTAGAGCGGCGTCGTGTTCCCGGCGGCGAGCGCCTCCTTGACGAGCACGTCGATGACGTCGCCGTTCTCGGCGTGCACCATCACGAGCGCGCCGGTCTCGGCCGCGACCTCCATCGTGCGGAAGAGCGTTTCGTCGTCGACCTGCAAGACGCCCTTGTAGGCCATGAACAACTTGTAGGACGTGACTCCCTGCGCGGGAAGGGTCGCGAGCTCCTCGAGGGTGCCGCCGTGTTCGAGGTCGGTGACGGCGATGTGGAAGCCGTTGTCGATGATCGCGTTGCCTTCGCGCTTTGCATGCCACACGGCGAGGGCCTCCGCGAAGGTCTGGCCCTGTCCCTGAATGCAGAAGTCGATGTGGCAGGTCGTGCCGCCGAATGCCGCAGCCGTCTGGCCCGATGTGACGTCGTCGATCGTGACGGTGCCGCCGAACGGCATGTCGAGGTGCGTGTGCGGATCGATCGCGCCGGGCAGCACGAGCCTGTCGGTCGCGTCGAGAACGACGTCCGCATCGACGTCGAGCGACGTCCCGATCAGAGAGACGCGCTCGCCCTCGATGTAGACGTCGGCAATGGTCGAATCGGCTGCGGTGACGACGCGACCGTTCCTGATCAGCACGGACATCGGGGGCTCCTCCTCGAAGATCGGCCCCGGGTCGCGAGGTGCGACCCGGGGCCTCGGTTCAACGGACATCGGTACGCGCTACTTGCCGCCCTCCTTCAGGACGACGACGCCCTTCTTGAAGTTCTTGCCGGTCACATTGATGCCCTGCTTCTTGAGCGTGGCGACCGCCTTCTTTGCGAGGTCGCTGCGATACGAGGCCGCCGAGGCCGGCTTCTTGATCACCTTGAACTTCGTGGCGATCGAGTTGGTCAGCTTGAACTGGACGGGGTCCATGATCCCGATGCCGAGCCTGTTCGGCCAGATCAGGGCATTGACCTCGTTCATCTGCCAGGCCTGGTGGCCCCTCGGAAGCGCCGTGCCCTGCTTGACGACCGTGCTCACGCACGCCTTGGGGTTGTCACGGCAGAACGCCCAGCCCTTGAACGTGGCGGTCAGGAACTTGACTGCCGTCGCCTGGTTGGCCGGATCCTTGATCCAGTCACCCTTCACGAAGAGGCCGTCCTGGAGCATGCCGGTACCGAGCGCCGACATCTTGAAGACGTTCAGATCGCTTAGCTGGTACAGCTTGCCCGTGGCCGGGTTCTTCGTCTCGAGCACCTGCGCAAGCTCGTTGTAGGTCATCGCCGACGCAGCGTCGATCTCGCCCTTGAGGAACGCGACCATGTCGAAGTTCTGCTTGACGAGTGTGACGTCCTTCTTCGGGTCGAGGCCGGCCTTGACGAGCGCCGCCTGCTGCTCGAACTCGTTGCCGAAGAGCCAGACACCGTACTTCTTGCCCCTCATCTTCTGCATCGTGTTGATGCCGCTCTTCTTGAACGTCACCTCGGTCGTGCCGCTTCGCGCGTAGAGCTGCGCGATGTTGACGAGGTCGTTCCCCTGCTCACGGTTGGCAAAGAGACTCGGCAGCCAGTTGACGCCGAACTCCGCCTGTCCGCCGAGCACGACCTGCTCGGGAACGATGTCGGGGCCGCCGACCTTGATCTTCACATCGAGGCCAACCTGCTTGTAGTAGCCGTTCGCCTGTGCGGCGTAGAACCCCGCGAACTGGGCCTGCGTGACCCACTTCAGCTGGACGGTGACCTTCGTCATCGCCTGCTGCTTGTCGCCCTGCGCTGTCGCCATTCCCGCGACCGCGAGGCTCGCCACGAGAGCTAGGGACGCTCCCAGGACCAACCATTTCTTCTTCATCGACCCTCCCTGGTTGTGTGCTCGACCAATCTGATCACATTCGCGCCCGCTAGTCGACTGCCCGAACGGACGGATGCCAGCGAATCACGAGCCGCTCCGCACAGGCGACCGCTCCGTAGAGGACGCTGCCGAGAATGCTCGCGACGACGATCGCCGCCCAGGCGATCTCGTACCGTGACAGCGCCACGGCGCTCTGGATCTGAACGCCGAGCGACTCGGTCGATCCTCCGAAGTAGTCACCGACGACCGCACCGATCATCGCGAGGACTGCGGCGATCTTCAGCGCGGTGAAGAGGTACGGCATCGAGGCGGGGATCCGCAGCTTCCAGAAGATCGTCCGCTGCGGGCACGCATACGCGTGCATGAGCTCGATCGACGCTGGGTGCACGGAGGTCAGCCCACGCAGTGTGTTCACGAGCACCGGGAAGAAACAGAGAGCCGCTGCGATCACGATCTTCGACCACGGGCTGAGAGTGCCGAACCAGGCGTTCGTGATTGGCGCGAACGCGATCACGGGGATCGCGTTCGCGGCGATCAGGTACGGGATCAGCGCGTTTCCGAGCGGGCGCCAGCGGGCGAGCACGAGCGAAGCGATGACCGCCACGCTGCTCCCGAGAACGAGGCCGCCGAACGCTTCCTTGAACGTGATCCATGCGGCCGTAAGCAGCGCGTCGCGGTTCTCCCAGAGGGCGTCGATGACGTCCGACAGGCGCGGCAGGAGGAAGGGCTTGACTCCAAGGACGTCGGGGAAGATCCACTGCCAGCAGAGAAGGCCGATCCCGAAGACGAGAATCGCCGGAAGCCACGTGCGCGCGAATCCCGACGCTCGGCCGAGCCCGCCGTCCGTATCCGTCACGGCGATCGCACTCACGCAGACGGCTCCGACTCGGTCTCGACGGCGTGGAGCATCTCCCGCACCTCGGTGACGAGCTCGAAGAACCGTGGCTCCTCTCGTGCCCGCACTCCGCGCGGCTGCGGCAGATCGATGTCGACCACGCCCGCGATCCGACCGGGGCGCGGCGACATCACAACGACGCGAGTCGAGAGGAAGACCGCCTCGGAGATCGAGTGGGTCACGAAGATGACCGTGGATCGCGTCTCTGCCCAGATGGACAGCAGCTCCAGATTGAGTCGCTCGCGGGTCATCTCGTCGAGCGCCCCGAACGGCTCGTCCATCAGCAACAGAGCCGGCGAGAACGAGAGCGCCCGCGCGATCGAGACGCGCTGCTGCATGCCGCCGGAGAGCTGCCACGGATAGTGGCTGCCGAAGTCCTTCAGTTCGACGAGGTCGAGCATCTCGGCGACGCGGGCCTCGCGCTTCGCGCGATCCCACTTGAGTAGCTCGAGTGGGAGCGCGATGTTCTTCGCGACCGTGCGCCAGTCGAAGAGCACCGCGGCCTGGAAGACGATCCCGTAGTCGCGATCGAGTCGCGCACGCGGGGCAGGCTTCCCGTTGACGAGCACCTCGCCCGATGTCGGCTGTGTGAGGTCGCCGATCACCCGCAGCAGCGTCGACTTCCCGCAGCCCGAGGGGCCGATCAGGGAGATGAACTCGCCGGGCTGGACGTCGAGCTCGATGTTCTCGAGCGCGGTGACGCCACCCTTGGGAAAGACCTTGCCGAGGCCCGAGATCGAGACGACCGAGCTCGGGGTGCTCACGCCAGGGTCTCCGGCGGCCGGTGCACGAGGAGCTTCTCGGCGATCACGATGACGAGGAAGAACGAGATGCCGAGCGCGGCGGCCATCAGGTTGGTCGCCCAGAGGTTCTGGGGATTGAGGACGTAGTACTGGTTGAAGTTGATGATCGCGCCACCGAGGCCTCCCTGGATCGACGAGGGCAACTCGCCGATGATCGCACCGATCACGCACGCCGTTGCGGCGATCCGGAACGCGCCGAACAGATAGGGCAGGGACGCCGGAAGCCGCAGCTTGAGGAAGATCGCCCACTCGCCGGACGCGTAAGAGCGCATCAGCTCGATCGCGCGCGGGTCGGCCGACTCGAGGCCCCTGACGGTGTTGACGGTGACGGGGAAGAAGGTCAGGTAGGCGGAGATGACCGAGACCCGGAGCCAGTCTGTCGGCGTCCAGCCGGCGATCGAGAGGCTGCCGAGCCCCACGACGACAATGGGGGCGATCGCGAGAATCGGGATCGTCTGCGAGCCGACGACGTACGGCATGAGACCTCGCTCGAGCATCTGGAACCGGGCGATCACGGCGCCGAGTGCGAAGCCGAAGATCGTGCCGATCACGAATCCTACGAACGCCTCCTTGGCGGTGAACAGGGCTGCCTTGAAGAGGAGCGAGATCAGCAACTCCCCGTCCTCCTGAACCGGGTCGAACAGGGCGCCGACGATCGACGGAAGCGACGGCAACGTGATGTCGTCGACCTCGAACGGCCATGTCCATCCCGTGGCGAGGAAGAGCTCGCGATAGCCCGTGTAGAAGGCGCACACCCCAAGGAGCACAGCAATTCCGATCGCGACCCTCTTGATGACGTTGATCACAACGGTATTCCGTACCACAGTCGGCGGCCGCGTGCCGCCTGGAACTCCGGATACCGACGAGGTAGGCTCGCGTCATGGCACTCGAGCCCGCACGTGTCGTCCGGCAGCTCCGCGAACTGCAGGAACTGACGGGGGACGAGAACGGCGCACAGCGCGTGGCCTGGACAGACACGTGGAACGCGGCGCGGACGTGGTTGGACGGCCTGCTCGACGGGCTGCCCCTCGAACGCGAGCGCGACGAAGCGGGCAACGACTGGTGGACACTTCGCGGGGCCTCCGACCGTGCAGTCCTCATCGGCGGCCACATCGATTCGGTGGGGAACGGCGGGTGGCTCGACGGCTGCCTCAACCTGGTGGCCGGGGCCGAGGTGCTCCGACGGATCGTCGAGGAAGGAAACCCGACGGTCACCGTGCGGCTCGTCAACTGGGCCGACGAGGAGGGTTCGCGCTTCGGAC
>NZ_JBDSNT010000074.1:0-6527 GCF_039915195.1 Gaiella sp. | reverse complement strand
AGTCCCAGTGTGGCTGATCGTCCTCTCAGACCAGCTATGGATCGTCGCCTTGGTGGGCCATTACCCCGCCAACAAGCTAATCCACCGCGGGCTCATCCTCGATCGGAGGCCGAAGCTACCTTTTCTTTCACGCCCGAAAGCTTGAAAGGCTATCCGGTATTAATCCGAGTTTCCCCGGGCTATCCCAGAATCGAGGGCAGATTACCCACGTGTTACTCACCCGTTCGCCGCTGTCCCCAGGACCGAAGTCCCGGTTCTCGCTCGACTTGCATGTGTTAAGCGCGCCGCCAGCGTTCGTCCTGAGCCAGGATCAAACTCTCCGTGAAGAACTTGTCGCCGGCTGTCATGTCACGCAGGAGGCGAACCTCCCTGATGACATAGCCGACAAACTGTTGTCTTCCCTAGAGCTTGAGCTCAAATGTCTATCCGCACAGTCACTCCGCTCGGTCCGAAGACCAAACGTCGCTTCTGCACGGCATCGACGGGAAAACCGTCTCACCCGGTAGAACGGGCGGACGGTGTAACCCCTCTCCCACGCCGAAGCGAGGACGAGGGGCCTCGTCGTTTTCCGTACGCTGTTGAGTTTTCAAAGATCGATGCCGGTCGAGTCGAGCAACAAAAAGGCCTCCAACTCGCGCCAGAGGCCTACGGGAGATTCGGTACAGGTCGTATCCGATTCGCTCGAAGGCCGCTCCGATGTCGAGTGACAGGGCGTTTTTGCTGCCTCCCTCACGGGCGGCTTGCCGATAGTAGCAGGATCTAGCGCTTCTGTGTCAATTCGAAGGCGGGTAACGCACGAAGCGCCGCTTCCCTGCCTGGACGAGTGCGCGCGCCAGGTCTGGGCGGGCGATGTCGAGCGACGTCACTACGACCCCGTTCACCTTCACGCCTCCCTGTCCGATCATCCGGCGCACCTCGCTCGTCGACAGCCCGAACTGCTCTGCGAGCAGCGCCGGCAGGTGGATCGGATCGCCGTCGGGGAGCACTCCCTCGGGCACCTCTTCGGGTGCGCCGCCCTCGCGCACGACACGAGTGAAGTGGGCCTCTGCCTGGACAGCGGCTCCCGGGCCGTGGGAGCGAGCGACGATGAACCGAGCGAGTGCAAGCTTCGCATCCATCGGCTCGCCTTCCGGAACGGGCGCCTCCACCACGAGCCGATACCAGTCGACGAGCATCGTGTCGGGGATCCGCATCGTGCGGCCGAACTGCTCCTCGGGCAGAGCAGCAAGCGGAATGTTGTTCCCGACGGAGGAACTCATCTTCGCCCCGTCCCAGGAGACGAGGAGCGGCGTCGTGAGCACGACCTGCGGCTCGAGCCCGTACGCCTCCATCACGGTACGTCCGGCGAGCAGGTTGTAGAGCTGATCCGTCCCGCCGAGCTCGACGTCGGCCTCGATCGCGACCGAGTCGTAGGCCTGCATGAGTGGGTAGAGGAGCTCGGAGACCGAGACCGGCTGCCCGGCAGCCACACGCTTCGAGAAGTCGTCGCGTTCGAGGAGTTGTGCAACCGTCAGCGTCCGTGTCAACCGAACGACATCGCCGAACGAGAGCTTCGAGAGCCACTCCCCGTTGAACCGCACCTCGGTGCGGTCCGGATCGAGAATCTGGAGCGCCTGATCGACGTAGAGCTTCGCGTTCGCGTCGATCTCCGCGTCGGAGAGGATCGGCCGTTCGGCCGATCGGCCCGAGGGATCGCCGATCCGCGTCGTGTAGTCGCCGATGATGAGAACGCCCGTGTGCCCTGCGTCCTGAAATGCCCGCATCCGCTGCAGTGGGATCCCGCGCCCGACGTGAATGTCGGGCGACGTGACGTCGATGCCGAGCTTGACGCGAAGGGGCCGGCGGCGTTTCAGCTTCGCTTCGAGGCCTCCCGCCGGCAGCAGCTCGACATGATTCCGGGAGAGGATGGCAATGTCGTTCACGGAGGCTGATTCTACGGACGAAGCGCGCGAACGACGTGCTCTGCCGTGAGCTCGTCGACGGACTTGCAGCCCGTCAGGTGCAATGCAACAGCGAGCTCCTCGCGCAGGAGCTCGAGCACCTGTCGCGCGCCATCCTCACCGCGAGCGGCGAGTCCCCAGAGCGGCTGACGGCCGGCAAGCACGGCGGCAGCGCCGAGTGCGAGCGCCGTGGCAACATCAGTACCGCGCCGGATGCCGCTGTCGAGCAAGATCTCGAGCCGGTCGCCCACCGCCTCGACGATGGCGGGCAGGGCGTCGATCGTCGGCATCACGCCGTCGAGTTGCCGTCCTCCGTGGTTCGAGACGACGACGCCGGCCGCGCCGTGCTCGGCCGCGAGCAGTGCGTCCGTTGGCTCGAGCACCCCCTTGACGACGACCGGGACCGGTAAGGACGACGCCAGTCGCGCAAGGTATTTCCAGTCGAGCGCCGGGTCGAGGATCTGCAACCCCTCACCCTCTACCCCGCGCTCGAGCGCATACCGCACCGAGGGCATCGTCTCCTCCGGGAATGCCCAGTGGATGCGCCTCTCGCGGTCTCGTGCTCCGACGACCGGGATATCGACTGTGAGGAACACCGCGGCGAAGCCCGCGTCGATCGCCTGCGCGATCAACTCATCGGTGACGCCGTGGTCACGGAAGACGTAGACCTGGAGAAACCGGACGCCGTCGGGCGCGGCGGCCGCGACCTCGGCGACACCTGCGTTCGAGAAGGTGGAGAGACAGAGCGCAGATCCGGCCGCGGCCGCCGCTCGGGCCATGCCCACCTCGCCGTCCGCGTGAGCCATTTGCTGATAGGCGACCGGCGCGACGACGATCGGCGAGCTCACGTTGCAGCCGAGGACGGTCGTCTCGGTCGCGGTGGACTCGATCCCACAGAGGATCCTCTGGCGCAACCGCCACCGCGCGAACGCTGCGGTGTTCTCGGCCAGCGTCTGCTCCCGTCCCGCGCCTCCGCGGAAGTACTCCGCCCAGTCAGGGTCGAGCTGCTCGACGGCAAGAGCCTCGATGTCGGTCAGCGTCAGCGGCGTCTCCACCGATGCAGCCTACAACGGGTAGGCGACCATGCCCCAGGCAGCGAGCGCGTACCAGGCGCCGAAAGCGAGGCTCGTGACGCCGATCACCGGAGCGATGCCGTTGAACGAGCCAGCCACGCGGTCCGAGGAGAGCGTGATCCCGAATCCCGTCGTGACGAGCGTCATCGAGACAGCGGTGAAGACCGCAAGGACGATCAGGGCGATGCAGGCAACGGTCGTCGACGGGATCGCAGCGAGAATGAGGACTCCGACACCGGCGCTGCCGCCGATGCCGTGGACGAGCCCGATGCCGAAGGCACCCGCAGGAGTCCTGACTCGGTGATGATGGTGCTCGTCCTCGTGGACGTGCGCGTGGAGATTGAAGTAGCCGTGGCGCCAGCGGACGAGGAGCCGGAGCGCGAGAAAAACGATCAGCGCTGCAACAGCGGTCTCGGCACCCTGCTGCACCCGTTCCGGGAGGTACTGCTGAAAGAGGAGGATCGGAAGGCCGAAGAGCACGAGCGTCAGAGCGTGGCCGAGACCCCAGAACGCGCCGAGCCGGGCGGATGCCCGGCTGGCGCGCTCACCCCCCGAGGCAACGAGCGTCGTGACGGCAGCGATGTGATCCGGGTCGGTCGCGTGCCGTAGGCCGAGGAGCACCGCGACGAGGATCACCACTCCCACCGAAGCACCGTTCGAGAGACCTGCAATCGCGTCGTCGAGCCCAAACATGATGGTTGTTCGCCCCCCTTTCCCGATCGGTTCAGATGACGCCTGGAATGGCCTTGATGGTCAAGGCGACCCCGACGCCGAGAATCACGAGTGCGCTCAGAGCTGGGAGTGCACGGACGATCCGTCCCTCGAACGAGACGCGGCGGAACGCCCGGCGCGCGAGGACAGCGATGAGGCCGATACACGTGATCGTCGCGGCCAGGCCGAGGCTGAAAGCGGCGATCAGGGCAAAGCCGAAGCCGACCCGATGGACGGCGATGGCGGAGAGCAGCACGACGAGGGCCGAGGGGCACGGGAGAAGGCCGGCGGCGATTCCCACACCGAGGATTCCCTTGGACGTGAACGAGTCGTCGCTCGACGATCGTTGGTCGTGCGAGTGGCTCGCGTGCTCGTGGTCGTCGCCGTGCGCATGCACATGCCCGTGGTGGTCGTCGTGGTGTTGATGCTCACCGTGCTCGTGGTGATGACCGTGCGACCCGTGGTCGTGCAGCCCATCGCCGTGGTCATGGTCGGCCCAGCCGCCCGTGCGAAGCCGCGATCGCAGCACGCCGACGCCAACGAGAACGACGAGGAGCCCCGAGACGAGGGTCAGCCACGGATAGAGCTGGTCGGGGACGATGAACTGCGAGAGCAGGAGCGTCACGAGGCCGAGAGCGAAGACGCCGAACGTGTGGGTCACCGTCACCGTCGCTCCGAGGAGAAAGGCGTGCCGTGGCTTTCCCTTCGTTCCCACGAGATAGCCGGCAACGAGCGCCTTGCCGTGCCCGGGGGTCAGCGCGTGCACGGAGCCCCAGAAGGCCGCGATCAGCAGACTGATCAGGATCACGCCGAGCGAGAGGTCGCCGCGCTCGATCAGGGACTCGAACCCGCCCGAGGAGCGCTCGACTGCCGCAGCCTCACCGATCACCGGTGGAGCCGCGCCTCTCGGCCCAGGAGTGAAGCCGGCCGTTGCGCTCCTGACATCGAGGGGTGAGCGCAGGAGATCCTTGGGATACGCACGCAACTCGTCAGATCGGGTCGTCTGCGGCGCCGAGGCTGCATCTAGCCGAGCGCCGTCACGGGCGTTGATCGTGATCTCCCGCCACCCGATCCTGCTCGCGAACGATCGGTCCGCAAACGTCAACCGCGTCCCGGCCGCCGGTGCGCGGTAGATCGCATCGAAACGCAACGTCTTGAGCCCGCCTGCCCCGGGACGCTCGGCTGTCCGGTGCGCCACGACGATGAGCGGCACTCGCTTGCCGTCGACCGTTAGGTCGAGTTGCTTCGCCAGGGAGGCGGCGTATCCCGGGCGCCGAACCGACGCGCCCTCCTGGAACGTCGGAATCTCGGCGAGATCGAGTGCGAACCTGACGTACACGGTGTCTCCAGCGAGATCGATCCCCGCGAAGTGATTGACGGTGAAGTTGCCGAGCGGATGCGCGGAGGCAGGCGCCGGTGCGAGGAGAGCACAGGTAGCGGCCACGGCCACGACAACGAGAAGCGCCACCCGTCTCATGACACGGCCTTCCGCGCCAGCGGTGCGAATCGCACCGAGAAGTTCGGGTTGAGGGCAAGCGCCTTCTCGTAGGCCCGGGTCATCTCGGTCGTATCGCCGGCACAGCCTGCTGCGTAGCCATGGTGAAACCAGAGCTGGGCGTCGCGGGTCCCCAGCCTCAGAGATCGTCGCGACCACGTCACTGCCTCGTCACATCGGCCCGCGCGCGCGAGCGCCCAACCGAGGGCGTCGTCACCGTAGATCGAGGGGCGGTCGGCACGAGCGCGGCGCGCGAGCGCAACCGTCTCCACGGGTCGGATTCGCTGGTCGGCGCGATACACGGCCGACTCGAGATCGACCCGGACGCCACCCGCAACGAGCAGCCGGTCGATCGCTGCGACGGTCGCCCGCTGCTGCCTGGCTTCGGCTAGCCGACCCCGGCGCTCGAGAAGGTCACCGAGGAGGCTGACGAACTGCGCGAGTGGTATCGCCTCCGACGCGCGACGGGCCAAAGCGATGGAGCTATCGAGTCGCCCGCGTGCCGCCTCGATCCGAGCACGTTGCTCCAGCGCGTAGACATAGCCAGGGACGGCCGTCAGTGCTGCCCGGGCGTAGGTGTCGGCTGCCGTGACGCGACCCCGGCCGAACTCGAGCTTCGCGAGCTCGACGAGAGCCCAGGCGGTTGCATCCGGCTGACCGCCGGCGGCGTCGACGGCAAGCCGCATCGCGGCGATCGCGCCGACCGTGTCGCCCTTCAACTCGCGGGCGTATGCGATGCGAGCGTAGGAGGCGAGATTTGGTTTCAGCGCCACCATCCGCTCGAAGCTGCTGAAAGCCGCGGTGTAACGGCCCAGCTCGATCTGGGCGTCGCCGATCACACCGTAGGGTCGGGCCGAGTGCGGCGCGAGCTTCTGAGCCCTGCGGCCGACGACGAGCGCACGCGCGAACTGGTGTTGGAGCAGTGCGAGATTGCCGAGGCCGAGCGTTGCTGTCGGATCGTCAGGGCGCGCGGTAAGGGCTGCCGCCAGAGCGGCATTGGAGCGCGGCAGATACGACGCATCGCCGGTCTCGCGCCAGCGGATCTGATAGGCGAGCCCGAGCGAAGCCAACGTGTCCGGGTCGCTAGGAGACGACGCAAGTGCCGTCTCGAGGCTTGCCACCGTTGCCTGCGCGCCGCCCTGGACGATCCCGGAGAGCGCACTCTCCGAGATCGCCTGGGGCGGCACGACGGCTGTCGAACGAGCCGAGGGAGACTCCTCGAGAACTCCACCGAACAACACGCCCGCGAGCAGCGCTACTGCAACCGCGCCACCGGCGAGAAGCTTTGAACGATGTCTCATCGAAGTC
>NZ_JBDSNT010000121.1:0-6031 GCF_039915195.1 Gaiella sp. | reverse complement strand
CTTGCCGGGGAGCCCGAGCCGGAGCCTGTCCATAGGCGGGTTGTCCTCGAGCACGGTGAGGCGAAAGCCCGCGTCCTCGACGAGCTGACGGTAGAGCGTCAGCGGCCAGAGCTCCCACGGCTGCTCGGGCGCGTGGGCGCGCCAGTCGACGGAGCCGCGCGGGAGGACGCCCGTCGCGTCCGTGATCCCGAGCTGGCGCAGCTGCGCCCAGGCGTCAGTGGGACGAGGCTCGAGGAGGATCTCGGCAAGGCGAAGCATGGCACGACGCTATCGGTTTCTGCAGTCAGGTCGCACGACGTGCTCCGATCCCATGTCGTAGACTCCCGCACGGCCTGGCGGGCCTGGCGATTGCGGCTACGGCACTTCCCCTCCCCTGAGAAGTGCGGGTGCTGTGCTGGGCCCGCCGCCTTTACCTTTCGCGTGCCAGGGTGAGGGGTGAGGCTTCAGCCTCACCCGCATTTCTGTCCGCAGCAGCCACGTCCCGTGAGAACACTTGTCAACTCGACGAGCTCGGCAGACCATGGCATCATGCCCCGACAGCCCCGCTCCGAAGCTCCAGGAGCCGTCCACCACGTCGTATTCCAGGGAAACGGGCGGTGCCGGATCGTGCTCGACCGGATCGACGCGGAACGACTCTGGAGTGGGTTCGAGATCGTCTGCAAGACCTGCGAGTGGGATTGCATCGCGGCTTGCCTGCTCGGTACTCATTTCCACACGTTTGTGCGGACAGAGGTGCCGAACCTTGGCGAAGGGATGCGACAGCTCCTCGGCAGCTATGCCCGCTGGTTCAACATGCGGCACGCGCGCGAAGGTCATCTCTTCCGAAGCCCTTTCTGGTCGACGCGGGTGACCACGAACGAGCACCTCCTCGTCGGGGCGTCATACGTCGCCCTGAATCCCGTCCGGGCAGGACTGTGTGCGCACCCCTCGGAATGGCTCTGGACGACCCACCGGGAGCTTGCGGGCCTCGAACCGCTGAAGCTGGTGCGCGCGGACGGGCTGCTGGCGTGGCTCGGGAACAACGACCTCGATCGTGGGCGCCACGCCTACCGGGAGATGATCGAGGACGACCTGATGCGGCTTCGCGCAACGCCCGGCTACCGCCACGCCTCGCTCAGCTACCTGCGCGAGGTCGAACAACGTCACTGACGTGCGGGTGAGGCTAAAGCCTCACCCCATGCCTCGCTGGAGTGCCTCACCCCATGCCTCGCTAGAGTGCCTCACCCCGCAACCACCCGCCGGCACAACCCGCTTCAGCCTCCCCCGCTCATCGCAGCGCCACGACGTCAACGAGCCGCTGGATCTCCTCATCCGTGTTGTAGTAGTGGACGGAGGAACGCACAACCGCTTCGAGCCCGCGGCCACCTAGATCGAGGCGGCTGTACGACGCGGGCGTCAGCGAGACGTTGATTCCCTCCGCGGAGAGCCGGGCGACGACGGCCTGCGCGGTCACGCCCTCGACCGTGAACGTGACGATGCCGCACTTCTCGACGCCCTGATCCTGCACGTCAACGCCCGGCAATGACTGGAGTTGCGTCCGCAGCGACGCCGCAAGGCCCTGAACACGATCGGCAATTGGATCGAGCCCCCAGCCGAGCGCGTAGTCGACGGCCGCCCCGAGGCCGAGCTTCGTGGCATAGCTCGTCTCCCAATTCTCGAAGCGCCGCGCGTCCTCGCGCATCACGTACGTCTCTCGACCGGTCCACTCGGCGGCATGCAGATCGAGGAACGGAGGCTCGAGCTGCTCGATCAGCTCCCTCCGCACGTAGAGAAAGCCCGTTCCGCGCGGGCCACGGAGGAACTTGCGCCCCGTGGCGGACAGCATGTCGCACTGGAGCTCACCCACGTTGGTCGGAAGCTGGCCGACGGACTGGCAGGCATCGAGCAGAAGGGGCACGCCGGCCGCGCGGCAGAGGCGGCCGACCGCGGCGGCAGGCTGGATGAGCCCTCCCTGCGAGGGAACGTGCACGAGCGACACGAGTCGCGCCCCGCGTGCGAGCTCGACCTCCAGCGCCGCCACGGAGATCTGACCGTGCTCGTCATCGGGAATCACCTGAACGACGGCGCCCGTGCGCTTCGCGACCTGGAGCAGCGCGATGTAATTCGATGCGTACTCTGCCCCGCACGTGAGAATCCTGTCCCCCGGCTGGAAGTCGACAGAGTAGAACGCCATGTCCCAGGCACGGGTCGCGTTCTCGATGATCGCCACCTCGTCGCGCGAGGAGCCGAGGAGGCGGGCGACGGAGTCGTAGACGGCTTCGACCCGGTCATGCTCGCGGGCCGCCGCTTCGTAGCCGCCGATTCGTGCTTCCAGTTCGAGGTGCTCGATCACTGCCTGGAGCACCACATCCGGCATGAGGCTCGCGCCTGCGTTGTTCAGGTGGACGACGGACTCGCAGCCGGGCGTCTCACGCCGGGCCTTCGCGACGTCGATCGGGCTCACGCGTTGCCCGGGGCGTCCGGCTCCTCGTCCTCGGCAAGGCGTCGTTGCAACACGCTCCGCGAGAGGACACCGACGAGCCGGCCTTGCTCGACCACCGGAACGCGCTCCGCGTCGTGCTCCTCGAGGAAGTGGAATGCCTGGTCGAGTGGCGTATCGGCGTCGATCGTGTAGTACGGCTCCTCGGCAAGTGCCCCGATCGCCGTCCTGCTCGGGTCGAGCCCTTCTGCAACCACCTTGGCGACGAGCGTCTTGCGCGTCAGCACGCCCGTGAGAGCCCCGTCCGCATCGACGACGTAGACCGCACGAACCTCGGGCGGCGTCAGCACCTTCCCGGCCTCCTGCGCCGACGCCGTCCCCGACAGGGAACGCGGGTCGGAGATCATCGCGTCACGAACGCGCTCGGTCGTCACGGGTACAGCCCGCGCGCCTCGAGCGCCGCCCCCACGTCCTTGATCCCCGCGACGAGAGCGGACGTGCGCAACGTGAGGTCCTTCTCCGTCGAGATCTCCCAGACGCGGTCGAATGCGTCGTTCAGCTTCTCCGAGAGCTTCGCACGAATCTCGTCGCGGCCCCAGAAGAGACGGCCGAGATCCTGTACCCACTCGAAATACGACACCGTGACGCCGCCCGCGTTCGTCAGGACGTCCGGCAGAATCGGGATTCGGCGTTCGCTCAGGATCGCGTCGGCGGTGAGTGAGATCGGCCCGTTCGCGCCCTCCGCGATCAGCTTGCACCGCAGGTTCGGTGCGTTCTCGAGCGTGACCTGGTTCTCGCGGGCCGCGAGCACGAGAATGTCGCACTCGAGCTCGAGCAGCTCCTCATTGGAGATCCGCGCTCCCGTCGGCCAGCCCTCGAGCGAGCCGTGCTCCTTCGCGTACGCGCTCATCGTCGCGATGTCCAGTCCGGCCGGGTCGTAGACACCGCCGGAGACGTCCGAGACGGCGATCACGGTCGCGCCTCTCTCCACGAGCTCGTGCGACGCGATCCCGCCCACGTTGCCGAAGCCCTGGACGACGCATCGCTGGTCGGCGAGCCTCCAACCCAGCCGGTCACAGGCGCGAGCGACCGTCATCACCACGCCTGCGCCCGTGGCCTCGTGACGGAACACCGAGCCGCCGATCGAGATCGGCTTGCCCGTCACGATCTCCGGCACTGCATGTCCCATCTGCATCGAATAGGTGTCCATCATCCACGCCATCGTCTGCTCGTTCGTCGCCATGTCGGGCGCCGGAATGTCCTCCTTGGGGCCGATGATCGGGAGCAACTCGGACGTGAAGCGACGCGTCAGGCGCTCCAGCTCGCCCTGCGACATCTGCCGGGGGCTGCAGCGCACGCCGCCCTTCGCGCCGCCGTACGGGAGGCGCAGCAGTGCGCACTTCCAGGTCATCCAGACCGCGAGCGCGGCGCACTCACCGAGTGTGACCTCTGGGTCGTAGCGGATGCCGCCCTTGGTCGGGCCGAGAACGCTCGAGTGCTGGACTCTGTAACCGGGGAAAACGACGCGCTGTCCGGTGTCGAGCCGCACCGGGCAGCTGACGATGAACGCGCGCTCGGGGAACCGCAGTCGCTCGGCAACATCGGGGTCGATGTCGGCATGGGGAACGGCCTGGTCGTACTGCGCGATCGCAGTGCGGTAGAGCGGGGAATCCCACTCCAGGGGCTCGTGCAGCTCCTCCTCGTGAATGCTCGCCATGGCGCGCGCAGTCTACTCGGTCGACAGGCTCCTCTAGGAGCGAAACGGCTCAGCGGGGCAGCTCGCGGCCAGCTCCGTCTCGTCGGCGACCGCAATCGAGCGCAGTAGGACGCCGACCGGCCTGTCGGTCTCTCCGGTGAGCGGCGCCTCGGTCGGATCGCGGTACACGTCCGAGACGTGGGGCGTCTCGATCTCGACGTCCGCGTACCCGCCGGGTGGCACACAGACGGACGTTCCGCGGTCGATCGACCCGTCAGGGGGGATGAATCCGTTCCAGACGTCGAGGTTGGAGCGGATCGTCAGGGGCCTTGGCTCGAGCGGGGCGGGTGACGCGACGGAAAGGGTGAGGAACCGTCTCAGAGCTGTCTGCTGGCCGGGCTTCGCGTACACCCTGATTCGCACGGGAACGTGCGGCTTCGTCCAGCCGTCCCCGTAGATCTGGCTCGTCACCCACTCAGCCCGCCACGGAACCTGCGGCTGCAGCAGATAGGCGCCTCGCTCGAAGG
Organism: Gaiella sp.; assembly: GCF_039915195.1. Lineage (GTDB taxonomy): Bacteria > Actinomycetota > Thermoleophilia > Gaiellales > Gaiellaceae > Gaiella. The sequence goes on along the minus strand of NZ_JBDSNT010000121.1, from coordinate 1,389 downwards.
TGACCTGCCGAGCTGCGAGCCGAAAACGGACGTCGGAGCCGTGCGAGACGACGTATCCCGTCGACCCGGGCTGCAGCACGGCACCGCTCGTCGAGTCGAACGTGCTCGCCCACGGCGCATCTTCCTCCGTCCCCGCTCCGAAGTCGCGCATGACGACAACGCTCTCGTTCCAGAACTCGGCGTCCCACCAGTACGCGACGCCGGCCCAGTAATCGGGGCTGTTGACGGGGTACTGATACACCGTGACCCGACCCTGCGGGCCGACACTTCGGTCGACCCAGTTGAAGACCACCCCCTGGTCGAGCGTAACCGGCAACCCGTTCGTGCCGTTGACCGAGAACAGGCGGTCGAACGCGTAGACGAGGCCGCCGGGAAGGGCAATCGTGACGAGAGCGGCAAGCGTTACGACCACGACGCGCCTCGGGAGGAAAACCGTCAGCTCGACGAGCAGGGCGACGAGAACGATGCTGGCAAGCGGCAGGGCGACGTGAGCCCAGTAGACGGAGCCCGTCAGGCGGAGGAGCTGATCGTGCAGGATCGCGACGGGAGAGTCGACGTTCAGCTTTTCGTAGACCGGCAGCGGCCGGGTGGCGAGCCCAGCAACGACGACGCCGAGCGGCACGATCCACGCCCACCACCTCGGCCAGGAGCGCGAGACGAGGGACGCACCCAGTCCCACGAGAACCAATGGAAGTACATAGAAGACGTAGCGATCGTTCACCTGGCCGGCGGCGAAACGCTGGTTGAACGATGCCACCTCGACGCCGAGCAGGATGATGGCCGCGCACCCGACCGAGGCAAACGCACGTGCAGCCGGCGGAGCCGAGGGCCGCAACCGGTCGACGAGCCAGGCAGCCCCGACGACGAACGGCAGGATCGCGGTCGCCAGGGCGAGCGACGCGAGATGCTCCGCCGTCAACCGCACGAGGTCGAGATTTACGCGGATGTCGCTCGCGGTCACGGAGTACGAGCCGAGAACCGCGCCCGCGCCCCCGATGATCAACGCAGCGACGAGTGCGACCGCTCCCCCGGCGTAGACGCCCAGCAGAACCCTCCTCGTTCTGACCAGGTTCGCCACGGCCGATCGGGGTATCTCTCGACCTCGTGCGCCCGATCCGGAGGCTTCCAGCAACGCTTCAGCGATTACGGCAACGCCGAACACGACGAGGAGAACCGCGAACTGCGTGCGGGCCAGGATCGCGACCCCGATCGAGGCAAGGGCAACCGCGTCGAAGCGCACCGCCTTCCGATCGACCGCGACGCTCAATGCCAGAACAGCCCAGCAGAATGCCGGGTAGGCAACGACCTCCGTCAGCAGGAACGACGACAGCACCATCCACGGAGTCGCAATCGCCAGGCCTGCCACCCAGAGGCTTACGAGGCGGCCGA
>NZ_JBDSNT010000062.1:0-6227 GCF_039915195.1 Gaiella sp. | reverse complement strand
TCACGCCGCGCCCCGACGGCACGTGCCCCGAAGGCGCCAGGAAGGCTCAGGGCAGCGAGATGCTCCACCTCTGGTTCACGCAGGACGTGCGGAGCGCGTTCGCGGTGCACGCGCCGGTGCCCGAGCTCTGTCGTGACGGGTTGCTGACGAAGAAGGCGTGCCACGCAGGGGCCCATCGCCGGGAAATGTGAGGATCCTGCGTTGCCGATTGCGTTTCGTCCGCCGCGAACGTACTCTCGACCGGTGCGCCTTGCGGTCTCACTTGTCGGACTGACGCTTGTTCTGTCGGCTGTGGCCGGGGTGGCGGTCGCCGTCGCGGCGAAGGACGGCGTGGGGTTCCAGTACGGCGTTGCTGCCGGCGAGGTCACGCCGACCTCGGCCAAGCTCTGGACGCGGGCGCCTGTTGCGGGGACAGTGATGCTCACGGTTGTCGAGGCGACGAAGAAGCCGACGGTGCGGACGTTCACGCTGCGGGCCGCCCCGGCCAACGATCTGACGGTACAGCGCGTCGTCACCGGTCTCGCGCCTTCGACCGAGTACCGCTACACGTTTGCGCAACGGGGCTCCGGTGGGGCAAGCGCTCCAGGGCTGTTCCGGACTGCCCCGAAGGCGAGCGCGAATGCGAGAGTGCGGTTCGCCATCTCAGGCGATGCCGATGCGACTCCAGGCCCGAACGGTAGGCCGGGGTTCAACAACTTCGAGACGTACGGGCAGATGGCCGCCGAGGGGAACGACTTCAACATCAACCTCGGGGATACGATCTACTCGGACAGCGAGATCGCCGGGGCAAAGCCGGCCCTGAGCGTTCCGGCAAAGTGGGGGAAGTACAAACTCGGTCTGGCGCTGCCCGCCCTCCGGAGGCTTCGTGCGAGCGCGAGCCTCTACAGCCAGCCCGACGATCACGAATACATCAACGACTTCTCGGTACCGGAGTTCGGTAGGCCGCTCTACCGCGCCGGCGTGAAGGCGTTCACCGACTACGCGCCGGTTTCGTGGAAGCCCGCAAGCGGGTTCTACCGCACCTTCCGCTGGGGCAAGAACCTCGAGCTCTTCGTGCTCGACGAGCGTTCGTTCCGCAGCGCCAAGGTCGCGAAGCAGTGTGCAAACGACCTCGCGCCGACAGGCCCATCGGCCGTGCGGCAGGCGTTCTCGACGCTCGTGCCTTCACTCGCGAACCCGGTCGTGCCCGGATGCATCGCCGCAATCAATGACCCATCGAGGACGATGCTCGGCGGAGCGCAGGAGAAGCGATTCCTCGCAGCGATCAGGGCATCGAACGCGACCTTCAAGGTCATCGTCAACGAAGTGCCGATCCAGCAGTTCTACCAGCTGCCCTACGACCGTTGGGAGGGCTATGCAGCTGCCCGCACACGACTACTCAAGGGCCTCGGTGGCGTCGAGAACGTCGTCTTCCTGACGACGGATACGCATGCGAACATGTTCGGTGAAGTTCGCCTGCAGACCCTCGAAGGCCCACCAATCGGCACGGGCATCTGGGAGGCGGTGACCGGCCCCGTTGCGACGAACACGTACGCGAAAGAGATCGACGCTGTGATCGGCGCGAAGGGCACGGGTGATTTCATCACGTCCCTCTTCCTCAAGCCCGCGCCACCGGGCGGGATCGGAATGCCGTGTGCAGCGACGGACGTGTTCAGCTACGGCCAGGTGGTCGTCACAGGAACGAAGTTGACCGTTACGCCAAAGACGTCTACCGGCGCCCCTGTGAGGGAGAAGACCGGCGCGGCGTGCGCGCCGCTCGTCGTCCCGGCTCGCTGACTCGGCCGCACACGGGGCCGTCCAGCGTTCCACGTATCCTCAAACGATGCTCGACGAACGCACCGTCCGTTTCCGCCCGCGTGCGATCCTCACCATCATCGGGGTCGTGCTCGCTGCTGCGATCGTGATCCAGGTGCTCTGGGTGACGCGCTCGGTGATCATCTGGGTGCTTATCGCCCTGTTTCTCGCCATGGCGCTCAATCCCGCCGTCGAGGTGCTCGTGCGCCGTGGCATGCGCCGGGGGCCGGCTGTCGGGATCGTCTTCGTCGGTGCGATTCTCGTCATCGTCGGAATCGCAGCCACGTTCGTCCCGACACTCATCCGTGAGGTCAACGACCTCGCCGATGCGGTTCCGGGGTACATCGACGACCTCACGAGCGGCCGGGGCAAGCTCGGCTTCCTCGAACGCGACTACCAGGTCGTCGAGAAAGCACGGGACGCGATCGAAAAGAGCGGTGTCGGTGGCTTCCTCGGACTCTCGAACACCGCGCTGAGCGTGACGAAGAGCATCCTCAACGGCGTGATCGCGACCCTGACGATCGCCTTTCTGACGTTGTTCATGCTGCTTGAAGGCCCGATGTGGGTCGAGCGGGTCTACAGCCTCATTTCCGAGCCGGCCCAGCCGCGTTGGCGGAAGGTGGCGAGCGACATCTACAGAACGGTCGGCGGCTATGTCACCGGCAACCTCTCGATCAGCCTCATCGCGGGAGTCGTCTCGACGGTCGTCCTGCTCGTCCTCGGTGTGCCGTACGCCGTCGCGCTCGGGCTCATCGTCGCGCTGCTCGATCTCATCCCCCTCGCCGGTGCAACGCTCGCCGCGATTCTCGTCAGCGCAGTCGGATTCCTCCATTCGACGACTGCGGGCATCGTTCTCGTCATCTTCTTCGTCCTCTATCAGCAGCTCGAGAATCACGTGTTGCAGCCGCTCGTGTATGGCCGTACGGTGCGGCTGTCGCCGCTGATCGTGTTGATTGCCGTCCTCATGGGGGCAGAGCTCGCCGGCGTGATCGGAGCTCTGGGAGCCATTCCCGTCGCAGGGTCGATCCAGGTTCTCGTCGTCGACTGGCTCGATCATCGCCGACAGAAGATCCTCGATCCGCCAGGGCCAGCACCATCGGCCGTCGAACTACCCTCCTGAGGGTGCCGTACGCCAGCGAAACGCGCGGCGTTGCGAGGTACCGCGAGCTCTTCGGCAATCGCTACGCTGCATCGCTGCTCGCGTGGAGCATCGTGGCGCGGCTCCCGAACGGGATGGGCGCGCTCTCACTCGTCCTGCTCGTGCGTGCGACGGGCGCGGGCTACGGGGAGGCCGGCCTCGTTGCAGCGGCGTACGCGGTTGCCGTGGCGGTGGGGGCGCCGTACGGTGGGCGGCAGGTCGATCGGCGTGGCGCTGCGCGCATCCTGCGACGCCGACTCGTCCTCTACTCGTCGCTCTTCGGCGCCACGGCGGTTCTCGGTGCGGCCGACGCTCCGATACCCGTGATCGCAGCCTTTGCCGCCGCATCGGGCTTGACGCTCGCTCCGATCTCGTCCGTGATGCGATCGATCTGGCCGACCGTCGCCGGAGAGGACGGCGCGAGGACGGCGTATGCACTCGACGCTGCGCTCCAGGAGGTGATCTTCGTCGGCGGGCCGCTTCTCGTTGCCGTGCTCGCCACGTTCGATCCCGCTGCTGCCGTTGCCGGCGCGGCGGTCATCGCGGCGGTCGGAACGTTCGCATTCATGCGGCTGCCGCCCGTCCGCGCGTCCGAGCCGGCGGAGGATCGTCACCTGTCCCGCCTCGGGGCGCTGTCCGCGGTCGGTGTGCGCACGCTGGCGCTGCTCTCACTGTGCCTCGGGATCGGCTTCGGATCCGCGGAGATAGCGATCCCGGCCTTCGCCGAAGCACAGGGCAACCGCGCGCTCGCCGGCGTGGCTCTTGCCGGTTTCTCGTGCGGATCGCTCCTCGGCGGCCTCGTCGCCGCGCTGCGCCCATCACGCGATGACCGCCGCCGGATCATCATCGGCACGTTCCTCCTCGCAGCGCTCCTCGCCTTGCCGCTCCTCTCCGGCTCGGTGGCCGCCATGACCGCTCTCTTCTTCGTGGCCGGCGTACCGGTTGCACCGGTCGTCGCGGCGATCTACGGGCAGATCGGCCGCGTAGCGGCGGCGGGCTCGGTCGCCGAGGCATTCTCTTGGTTCGGCACCGCGATCTCGATCGGGATCGCTGGCGGCAGCGTTGCCGGGGGCTGGCTGATCGACACGTCGGACTGGCGTGCCGCGGTCGTTTTCGGCGCGGCTCTCGTCGCCGTCGGGGCTGTGGTCGTGACGATCCGATGGGGGACGCTCGCGCCGCCGCTCGGTCTCGCACGTCAGCCGGAGTAGGATCGCTTCGATGGCAGCCGGAGGATCCCAGGGTCTCGACCGCTGGCGCGAACGATGCGCCCGCACACCTGACCGCTCGGGCGAGCTCTTCTCGACGCTCTCGGGAGTCGATGTGGCGCCGCTCTCGACGCCCGACTCCGGCAGCGTCGACTACGAGCGCGATCTCGGCTATCCGGGCGAGTTCCCGTACACGCGTGGTGTCTACCCGTCGATGTACCGGGGGCGCCTCTGGACGATGCGTCAGTTTGCGGGGTTCGGCTCGGCAGGCGAGACGAACGAGCGGTTCCACTTCCTGCTCGACCACGGCCAGACCGGCCTCTCGACGGCATTCGACATGCCGACGCTGATGGGCCTCGACTCCGACCACGAGCGCTCACTCGGCGAGGTAGGGAGGGAGGGCGTCGCGGTCGACTCGGTGGAGGACATGCGCCTTCTGTTCGAGGGAATCCCGCTCGGCGAGGTGTCGACCTCGATGACGATCAACTCGCCCGCGGCGATGTTGCTTGCGTTCTACGTTTGTGTTGCCGAGGAGCAGGGCGTTCCGCGAGCGGCACTACGGGGCACGATCCAGACGGACATCCTGAAGGAGTACATCGCGCAGAAGGAGTACATTTTCCCGCCCGAGCCGAGCATGCGGCTCGTCACGGACATGATCGAGTTCTGCGCGAACGAGATGCCGCTGTGGCATCCGATCTCGATCTCGGGGTACCACATCCGTGAGGCGGGCTCGACGGCCGCGCAGGAGCTCGCGTTCACGTTGCAGGACGGTTTCACGTACATCGAGTGGGCACTCGAGCGAGGGCTCGCGATCGACGACTTCGCGCCGCGGCTGTCGTTCTTCTTCAACGCCCACCTCGATTTCTTCGAGGAGATCGCAAAGTACCGCGCGGCTCGCAGGATCTGGGCGACGGTGCTGCGCGATCGCTACGGCGCCAAGGACGAGCGCTCGCTCCTGATGCGCTTCCATGCCCAGACGGCGGGCGTGTCGCTGACGGCCCAGCAGCCCGAGCTGAACATCGTGCGCACCGCGATCGAGGCGCTCGCGGCCGTGCTCGGTGGAACGCAGTCCCTCCACACGAACTCCTTCGACGAGGCACTCGCCCTTCCGACCGAAGATGCCGTCCGGATTGCGCTGCGCACGCAGCAGGTGATCGCCCACGAGATCGGTGTCGTCAACGCGATCGATCCGCTCGGCGGCTCCTACCACCTCGAGCAGCTGACCGATGAGCTCGAGGCGCAGGCGTATGCCTACTTCGAGCAGATCGAGGAACGTGGTGGGATGGTCTCCGCGATCCGGCAGAACTTTCCCCAGGCCGAGATCGCCGAGGCGTCGTTCCGTTACCAGTCGGAGGTAGAGGCGAAGCAGCGGTTGATCGTCGGTGTCAACACGCACACGGTCGGCGAGGAGCCGCCGATCCCACTGCACAAGATCGACCCGGAGCTCGAGCCGCGGCAGGTGGATCGCGTTCGCGCGTTGCGTGCACGGCGCGACGCGGAGGCGGCGGCACGATGCCTCGGCGAGCTGCGGGAGGCCGCGGCGGGGCCGGCCAACCTCATGCCGGTGATCCTCCGTGCGGCGCAGGCAGACGTGACGATGGGCGAGATGTGCGACGTCCTTCGCGAGGTGTGGGGCGTCTGGCGCGAGACGCCCGTCTACTGAGCCACTCCTCTGCGGCGATCGATTTCGGGGTGAGGCTCTGTCCCCAGATGCGCCCGGGAGGATTCGAACCTCCGACCCGCGGATTAGAAGTCCGCCGCTCTGTCCACTGAGCTACGGGCGCGTGGTCGTAGGGTAATCGGCGAGCCGGGCTTCGGGGGGTCTTGCCGAGAGTAAGCTTGCTTCGTGTACCGGGTCGGCATCGTCTTCAAGCACGCTCCAGCAAGTGTGAGGCGGGACGCACCCTGAGCACCCACCCGGTGTCGCCCCTGCAGCCCTACCTGCCGAGGCTCGTGCTCGACTGGCAGGCGACGATGCCCGACGTGCTCGTGCGCGAGATCGAAGGCACGATGGTGTTCGTCGATGTCTCGGGGTTCACGAAGATGTCCGAGCGCCTGGCCCGCCAAGGGAAAGTTGGCGCCGAGGAGGT